>CAJBRS010000084.1 GCA_903958115.1 uncultured bacterium
GAACACGGCACTAATGTTATTCTGGATGCGACCAACGTTAATACAAAATACCGTAGGGATTTCATTTCAGGACTCCCGTGCAAATTAATGGCAAAAGTTTTCCCGGTTTCTCCTGAAACCGCCTGGGAAAGAGTTATGGATGATCTTTTTGCCGGTCGAGACCGGGCCCAGGTTCCTGAGGAATCAATCTATCGTATGTACGGACAGTTTTTATATACCATTAAGGTACTCACTTCAGAAGGCTTTGAAATAATAAAGGAATAAGCTATATGGAATCTCAAAAAAATATTTTTTACACCTGTGCTAAGCACAGTGCCAAGCCTCAAGCAAAATATCTTACCTGGGATCCGTCTCGGTTCATTGGAAATTACGTCAAAATGTGCTTCCAAGAACCAGGAACCGGAAAAAAAGAACATCTATGGATTCGAATTACGAGCATAAAAGATAAGGGCACTCTCTTTGGAATTGTCAACAACGACCCCGTACTAAAACTCGAAGTTAAAGATGGAGATCCTGTCGAGGTATCTATAGATAAAATCGAATCATTTTTTGATGGAGTAAAACAAGAATAATTATTCCAGACTACTTAAAGGAATAATATGTTCCTCAAGATAAGTTATAACATCTTGAGGGGTCTTGAATTTCTGAGCATCATCATCTGAGATTGCAATTTTAAAAGAATCTTCTAAACGCATTAAGAATTCTATGAAATCTAATGAATCGAACCCCATTTCAGAAAAAGAAGTGTTTAAATCAATTTTATCCAAATCTCTTTTAAATTGTGTTGATATGATTTTCAACAATTTGTTTTTGTCGACGAGCATAAAATCTCCAATCTTAAAATAACGGTATAGAATTAATTGCCATTTATGTATAATACTGGGAACGCTCAAAAAAATACACACAAACATTCATTTTTAAAAAAGGAGTCCGTATGATGAAGAAATGGGTTCTCGCCTTATTGTGCTGTGGCCTCGTCCTTACACAATCTGATATTATGGCACGAAGCAGTAGTAGTTCTTTTTCAAGATCTAGTTCTAGTTTCTCTTCTTCAAGGTCGTCGGGCTCGGGCTCAGTTTTTTCAAAATCAGCATCAACAAAAAGCACATCAACTTTTTCCGCCCCTTCCGCAAATGCTCCTGCAAAACCGGTAGCAGTTGCCAATACTAAATTAAGCAATCAAATGGCCAGGCAAGACGCAATGGGGGCCAAAAAGTACACATCACAAGCCAGCGCGACCTCGGCATTTCGTCAGCAACAAGCCTCAAAATATTCAAATTCTTTTGCATCCGAACCCTCCAGAAGGCCGGATTACATTCCTGGGAAGATATCTCGCGGTGGAGTCCAGTATAATGTTGTCTTTCATGGCGGGTGCTACGGCTATTACGACGTTGGAGGAGTATGGTCGCCTCTCGATCCACAAGTCTATCAACAGCCTTATCAAGGACCAATTATCTACCATCACGTTGGAAGAACTATTTTAATTATTCTCGGGGTCATGTGCGTAATAGGCCTGGGAATCTTTTTCATTTCAAAAATGGTAATATAGAAAGAAAAATTTATGCCTAAAACAATCGCTGATTTTTCAGGGTTTAAAGTGGGGGATATTGTCACCCTCTCGGACATGCAGACTATGGAAGAATTTAACAAAATGTCCGTCGACTTCCCTATTGTGGAAGTCCGCCAATATACCGAACCCAACGGGGTTTTCAAATATATCGGGTATATTATCGAGAGCCCCACCGATCAACAACACCTCATGATCCTGGTCAAGACCATGGGGACTGATTTCGAGATTTATATCTTTTATATGGACACCGGCGCCCCATTATACAAAGCCGTAGGTAATCAAGAGCCCTGTCCCCTCTACTGCCTGCTTACCGAGGACCTGCAGGCTATGGCCAAAAGAATTGAGGCCAATATAGCCGGTAAAACCGAAACATTCGCCGTCACCTGGGACCAACAGACCGAGACTTTTGGTGTCCAGTACGAGGACACGACGGGAGTCGAGGGTATCTGCACTCTTGGGGAGTATTTTACCAATGACAAAAATGAAGGCAACAACAATTTCTGCTTAATCGATTGGAAAGGAGACGCAATCAAAGGTTTCCTAGAAATATGGTATGGATGCCTTATTAAAGATCACGAAATCAAAATGTTTCACAGGTAACCATTAATCTCTTTAGAAAGAAGGTACGTTATGGCTCTTTTAAAAACACTCGGAGGCTGGTTCCGCGCAAAAGACCGAGTTGCCAGTGAGAAAATCGAAGACACCAATCTCGTTGAGTTCGCAAAAAACGATCTCGAGGATATGCAGAAGGATTATACCGCGGTCCAAGAGAATATCGGGCACATCAAAGCCCGCATTTCTCAACTCAACGGCGATATAAAAGATATCAACGACCAAGTCTCTACCAATACGAACAAAGCCACGCAGCTCATTGCCAAGGCCACGCCCGAGGCCGAGAATCTGGCTAAGCAAATCTGTGCCTCGATCGAAGCTTTGGAAGCAAAGCTTAAAATCAACACCGAGGCCGTGGCCCAGCAGGAGAAACTCCTTGCCCAGCAGGAAGAGACAAAGGACACGCTTGAAAGTCACATGCAGGAATGCAAAAACGAGCTCGAAATCATGAAGACTCAGCAGGACGTCACCAACGGTAATCAAACCTTGGTCCATGTTAATGCTGGTTCTTCTGGCTCTGCGGTGGAGAAGTTCAAAGAACGGCGCCGGAAACTCGACGAAAAGCTTGCTTTTTCCTCGGCAATGGTGGAGCAATCCCAAGAC
>CAJBRS010000085.1 GCA_903958115.1 uncultured bacterium
ATACAACAAAATCGCAAGACTTTCTGCTGAAGAAAGAAATCGGGGAGTGGTTTGTGCAAGTGCGGGGAATCATGCTCAAGGGGTGGCTTTTAGTTGTGAAAAATTAAAAGTTAAAGGTCATATTTATATGCCCCAAAATACTCCCAAACAAAAAGTCGATCGTGTCAGGGTGTTGGGAGGTGGGTGGGTGTTGATTGAACTTGTGGGCGATACATTTGATGAATCATACAAATTCGCAAAGGAATATTGTGATACTTCTAAGAGAGTTTTCGTTCATCCTTTTGATGATCAGTATGTAATTGCTGGGCAGGGAACTGTCGGTCTAGAAGTGTTTAGACAATTAGGAAAAACTCCGGATTATGTTTTTGTTCCTGTCGGGGGCGGTGGTCTTGTTGCTGGACTTAGCACATATATAAAAGACAAGAATAAAAAAACTAAAATTGTAGGAGTTGAGCCTGAAGGAGCACCTTCTATGACTACGGCGTTGCATGCAGGTAAAGTGGTGACGCTCAAAGAGATTGATAAATTTGTCGATGGAGCGGCAGTTAAAACTGTGGGCACATTAACTTTTGATGTGGCTAAGCATTTGCTCGACGATATGCTTTTGGTACCGGAAGGTAAGGTGTGTGAGGAAATGATTTCTCTTTACCAGAGTGATGGGATTGTCACTGAGCCAGCTGGCGCGTTGTCGGTCGCCGCACTCGATCAGCTAAAAGATGAGATAAAAGGAAGGACAGTGGTCTGTGTGATCAGTGGTGGTAATAATGATGTCAGTAGATATGTAGAGATTATGGATAGGAGTCTTGCGTACCAAGGGCTTAAACATTATTTTATTATCGAATTCTCGCAGAGGCCAGGTGCTTTGAGAAATTATCTCGATAACGCTCTTGGGCCTAATGACGATATAACTCTGTTTGAGTACATGAAGAAAAGTAATAAAGAAACAGGCCCAGCGCTTGTGGGTGTTGAACTTGCCAATAAAAATGATTTTCAGCCCCTACTTCAAAGAATGGATGGGCTTGGTATTAAATATGAAATATTGGAAAGGGACAGCCCTCTTTTTAGGTTTCTTGTGTAGGGGAAAATAAATTGACTTTATGCTCCAATATGATGAAATGGGATTAAATTAGAAAGGATCCTTGTTATGGGTAAAAATGATTTTCCTGTTTGGAGGACGGTCAGGATTGGTACTGGCCTAAAGAACCCTTCAGATTTTCGCGTGGCACTTGGGGAGAAGGGTTGTAAGGTTTGTTATTGGGGAGAGCTTCTTCTCGATAGTCCTGATTTTTCTGTCAGCGAAACTCCGATGGAGCTCGACCTTGTTGTTGTAAATCCTAAAAAATCGACAAAAGTTTTGATCGAGGGGTCAGCATCACAGACTATTTTAAGCGTGTACAAGAAATAGGTCTCGAGCTTTGTCCCGTCGAAGTTGGCCCCCAACTTTTGTTACAATACTCGGATAAAATCGAGTATTGGCTACATGTTGGGATGCAGCCAATAATAATTGGCGGAGAAAGAAAGCCTGGCGTATTCCTTTTAAATGGAGGCACCAAGAGCCACAATCCCGACATCAGCGCTTCTTGCGGTTGCCCTCGCTATAAGGGTGATCCTAGGGAACACTGGGTTATCGGATTCGCCTGGGCTTTCGTCAAGCCTCGCAAGTAGAAAATTAGTAACCAATTTAAATGACCCTCGAGTAATTCTTCTCGAGGGTCATTTTTTTGTGGGGGAGTAGTCAGGCTCAGAGGGTTTGTCTGTTATAATGGCAAAGTGAAACTCTGGGCATTTATAATCACGACACTTTTTCTTCAGGAGCCGGCTTCTACAGATGCCGCTATTTTTCTTATTCGTCAGAATCACATCA
>CAJBRS010000086.1 GCA_903958115.1 uncultured bacterium
ACCCTCCAGACGATCAATATTTTCAGCGTCAGGATTCGCTGCTAGAGTTTTTTTAATATTATCTAGATAAGTATCAGTCTGACTTTTTATACTACTACCATAGTAATCGTCTTCGGAGGCTTGAACCATTTTTATCACCTTGGCACGTGGGTCCAGACTATCAACATTGCCATAAATACTTTTATAAGAAGGGTTACTCAATGCTTTTTGGTGGGCCGGATTTAGAAGATCATTCAAATCAGCCGCATTACTATAAACCTTCTGAAGAGCTAGCAAATTATTACCTGGGCTACCAAGAGAATAATCCCAGACACCAGACGGATCTGCAACTTGAAAATGGATCACCACACTAGAACCTTTATAACGATTTTGGATGTTCATTAGAGATGATAAATCTTGAAAACTTGGCGGGTTTGAATCCAACCCCATAGCCTTTGGGTGAGAATGGTCTATAAAAATTTCTTTTGATCCTTTGGCAATCAAATTATCAATATCTTTATAAGAGATAAAGCCAGAACTGGCCGACATTTCTTTCGGGCTGGTCCAGCTCCCCTTGCCCGTGCCATCAATCACAAAAAAGGATAAGTACTCATTTCTTTGGTTTAGAGATTTATCATGAAGATTATTTATCCCCTTGGTATAAGCAGAATCAGTAGAAAATCTATTGAGAGTGCCCGAGTTACTTCCAATTTTAGAAAGTGAACCGACACCAGAAGACAGGTTGGAGGAGAGCGAGGTCTTGGTATTGCCAATAACACCCTTCATTGACCCACAATAAGTCCCCTCGGGAGAACAATAATGCACACCGCTCTGATCAAAATCTTGCAAAAATCCGTACAAGAAACCATCGTCATCATTATCAAAAAAATATGCTGAATCATCATCCCCTTCAGGTGGTAAAGCCTCTTCTGTGTTGGCCTCTGGAGTATTTTGATCATTGTCGCTAATAGAGTTTGTTGGAGTTACCACAGTTAATCCCGAACCAGTTGGATTTGTTTGAGATTGCCTAAAAGGATCAGCTGAAGAAACGTTAGAGTTGTAAAAGCTATTTTGTGTATTGTTATTATTACTGTCGGTTGAAAAACTAAAGTTAGAGGAACTACCTCTCACAGAAGAACCTCCCTCCAATTGGGGTACCACAAAATCAAAGCCGAAAGTATTTGTGAGAATACGAACAAAACCAAAAACAGAAATCATTACAAAAAGAGCAATAATGCCGTATACCACCAAGTTTTTACCCTCTTTCATCTTATCCTCATCCCCTCCAGCAGTGACATATTTTGTAATTCCCCATAAAAAATAGACTAGACCAAGAGTCAAAAGAAGAGGCACCACAGCGCCCTGCAAGAAATCAATAGCCCACTGAACTCCCCCCGAAAATGTTCCCCCATCAGCCATCGCAATATTAAGAGGTGAAAAAATCATCACCACCAACAAAAATATACTTATAGAAAAATATTGTTTCATCTAAGGAAATGTCCTAATTTTTCGTAAGCAACCAGATCAAAGGACGGTCATAGTATGACACAAAAGATATCACTTCAACAGACTTTCTAGAATGTGTCGGAGGTGG
>CAJBRS010000087.1 GCA_903958115.1 uncultured bacterium
GATCTCCACCACCGATATCAATAACCATACTACCAACGGGATCTTTTATTGGCATTCGAATACCGATGGCTGCCGACATAGGTTCCTCCACAATGTGAACTTCCCGAGCCCCAGCATTACGAGTAGCATCACGCACAGCACGACGCTCTACGTTTGTGATACCTGATGGCACGCCAACTACCACTTTCGGACCTAACATTTTGGGAGCATGCATCTCTGCCTTTTTAATTAAATAAGCAATCATTTCTTCTGTCACTTCGAAATCAGAAATCACACCGTCAACAAGAGGTCTTACAGCGATAATGTGTGCTGGTGTACGCCCTAACATTTCTTTTGCCTGCGCCCCAACGGCTACCACACGACCGGTTTTCTGATTGACGGCTACCACTGAAGGTTCATTAATAATGATTCCTTTTCCAGACAAATACACCAAGGTATTGGCAGTACCAAGATCAATCCCTATTTCATTCGAGAGCATCTTGTATATTTTGTTTTTCAGATTTTTAAACATGTAGGGAAAGTATGAAGTATTTTAGTATGAAGGGAATAAATTATTTTAGTTTTTTAATTAAGTCGTCAGTGGTAATTTCGGAAACTTCGCCAGTAGCACGATTTTTTAATTCGATAATTCCTTTTTCGATTGTCTTGGCACTGATAACTGCTCGCCATGGGATACCAATCAAATCAGCGTCAGCGAATTTTTCTCCAGCACGCGCATCGCGATCATCATACAAAGATTCGATGCCAGCTATAGCTAATTTTTCATATAAAGCATCGGCCTCCCCGCGAACTTTCTCATCTTCACCGGCCAAACTAATCAAATGAAGCTTAAAAGGAGCCACATTTTTTGGCCAAACAAGACCCTTGTCGTCAGCAAAAACCTCAACAATAGTACCCATAAGACGTCCTGGGCCAATACCATAGGAACCCATAATAACAGGTCTTTTCTCTCCATTTTCATCTAGAAAGTTCAAACCAAAAGCCTCAGAAAAACGTGTACCAAGATTAAAAATATTACCAACCTCAACGGTTTTTTTCTCCACTAAATCATTCCTTGAAAAACCGACATCCTTCAACACCTCTTCATTTAACACTTCTTTATTTATGGCCACCTTACTCTTTTCATCTACATAAACAAGATCCTCTCCAGCAAAACATTCTGTCTGAAATTCGTGAGAATATTTTGAGAAACTTCCACCGGACGCATAAGTGAAAAAAGTTTTTTCTCCCAAACCGACAGTCTTAAATATTCTAATGTAAGATTCCTTAGCTTTTTGATAAAATTCATCGTGCTGTTCTTGTGTTCGAGAAAAAGAATACAAATCTTTCATCAAAAATTCTCTGGCTCGCATGATACCAGATTTAGCTCTAGTCTCATTTCTAAATTTTGTCTGAAACTGATAAGCATACTTAGGGAGATCTCGGTATGATTTTATAAAACCCTGCATAATGGCAGTCAAAGGCTCTTCGTGGGTTGTACCCAAACCGATCTCTGTTTTATTTTTTAATTCTGTTTTGAACCAAACATCTAAGACATCATCACTCCAACGACCACTTTTCTCCCAGACTTCTTTGTTTTGCAAAGCCGTCATCGATATCTCCTGACCACCTAGAGCGTTCATCTCTTCTCTAATAATCTCCACGATATTATTTAGAACCCGAAGACCCAAAGGCAAAAAAGAGTAAACCCCAGCCATTTCCTTGTGGATATAGCCTGCACGAATAAGAAGTTCAGCATTCTTTGAGACCTCATCTTTTGGGGCATCTTTACGAGTCTTGGTGAATAGTTGTGATTGGCGCATATGGGGCTATTTTACTTGATTTTCTTAATTACACCAAGTGGATTGACAATGTCTAATTATCGACGCACTATCAGGACAAAACAAAAAACTGCTGCAAGATCTTGCCGCAGTTTTTTGTTTAAGATGATTTAATATAACTTGCTCTCGACTTCTTCGAGTAGCGCTTCATGTTCTGGTGTCCCCTCCGTAGTTCTTATAAAACGATTCAGTAATTCTCCTCCCCTAGTTACTATTTCAGAAAAATTTTTAGAATGTTTAGTTATCCATGTCGA
>CAJBRS010000088.1 GCA_903958115.1 uncultured bacterium
AGACAATAAAACATTTTTCTCTTTGGAGATCACAGCTAAATTGGCAGCAGCTAGGGCGGTAGCACTAAGCGTGTCTCTTTCGAGTTTTTCTTTATCTAATTTTTCACTTATAGGAAGTGGTATTGATTCAGAATGTATTATCGCTGATACTCCCCCTTTCTTAAATTCAACTATAGCACTCCAAACGTAACCACTAGTTATTAAAAACAGAGAATAAACTTTCATACGCTATAGTATACAGTATCTAGTATGAGGTATGAAGGGGAAAAATGCCTTTTTTATTCTAAGACAGCCTTAATGCGACGAACTCCCGCCGAGACAGCTTCTTCTTTAACGATTTTAAATTTTCCAAGCTCCGATGTGTTCTGAACGTGAGGTCCTCCGCAAAATTCTTGACTAAATATTTCTCCATCTTTGTTTTTGATAGTATAAACTTTCACAATATCTCCGTACTTTTCTCCAAAATTATGTCGAGCGTTAGTCTTCAGCGCTTCTTCCTTTGGTAATTCAGCAAAAGAGACCTCTAAACCTTCTGCTATTTTTTCGTTAACCAGGTCTTCAGCTTTCTTTTTTTCTTCATCAGTCATTTTCTGAGAATGTGCAAAATCGAATCGCATTCTTTCTGGCGTGATATTGCTACCTTTTTGAGTGACGTGTTCACCTAGAACCCTGTGTAGAGCTTCGTTAAGTAAGTGTGTGGCCGTGTGATACCTAACAGACATTTCGCTCGTGTCTGCTAATCCCCCCTTAAACTTTTTCTCTGCTCCAGCACGAGAAAGATCTTGATGCTTTTTCATAAGAGCGCTAAAAACATCAGATGTATCTTCTGAAATTTTAACACCCTCTTCTTTTACGATGTCTAGGGCAACTTCGAAAGGAAAACCATAAGAAGTAAATAAGGTATAAGCAATCTCTCCGTCAAAAATATTCTGATTTTTCAAAAGTAATTTATGATATTCGTGAAAACCATCAGAAAGTGTCTCCCAGAATTTTTGTTCTTCCTTTTTTATTTCCTTTTTAATGTATTCATCCTGAGCCTTTAGATTCGGATAAGACTCTTCATACATTTCAATTACTACATCAGCAATAGACGATAGTGCTCCTGGAGTAAGCTTAAGCTGGTCTCCAAAACGTACAGCCCGGCGAAGTAGGCGACGCAATACATAGCCTTGATCCGTATTTGCTGGAATAACCCCGTCAGCAATCATAAAAACAGCTGCTTTTATGTGATCAGCAACAATAAATTTAGCTCGTTTTGATTGATCATCGCTAGAAACGGCAAACTCGTCGATTTTGTTTAAGATTGGGATGAATAGATCTGTCTCAAAGACAGTGTTTTTACCGTTAATAACAGCCGTAGTGCGTTCTAGACCCATTCCAGTATCCACATTCTGACTTACCAGTTTTTCATACTTCCCTTCCGCTGTTTTATTAAACTCCATGAAAACATTGTTCCAAATTTCAATTAGTCTAAATGAATCAACAAGGTCGCCAAATTTTCCGGATAATTCACCGTCTTCTGGCCTCGTGTCATAAAATATTTCAGTATCACCACCACAAGGGCCAATAGCGCCAGCGATCCAAAAATTATCATCGGTCCCTAATGGAATAACTCGAATATTTTTATTAACAAACTCATCTTCTCCGGCAACTTCGTGAGATAAGTCGTGAGCTCCAAAAACTTCTTGCCAAATTTTTATTGATTCGTCGTCGCGAGGAATACCATTTTCTCCTTTGAAGACAGTTACATAAAGACGGCTTGGATCGAGACCAAGTCCTTCTTCTTTTGATGTGAGAAATTCATAACTCCAATTAATCGCTTCTTTTTTAAAATAATCACCTAGTGACCAATTACCGAGCATCTCAAAAAAAGTCAGGTGGCGATTGTCACCAACATCATCAATGTCACCAGTACGAATACACTTTTGAGCATCTACCAAGCGATTGCCTTGGGGATGTTTCTGACCAAGTAAATAAGGTACCAAGGGTTGCATACCAGCCGTGTTAAAAAGCACGGTGGGGTCATTTTCAGGCACTAAAGAAGCCGATGGCAAGACAGCATGCCCCCTTTTTGCAAAAAAATTCAAGAATCGTTGTCGTATTTCGTTGGAAGTCATAGCAAAATATTATACTAATTTTGCCGACTTAGCCAATTTCTCAAGTCTTTTAATGTCTTCTTCGATGGAACGAAGTCCGTCTAAGAAAAATTCTGGCTTTGAGGTATCAATGCCAATTTCTTTGAAGATGTCTTCCGGAGATTTACTACCGCCTGCGCTCAAGAATTTTTCAATTTGTTTTATGAAGTCTTTGTCTCCTTGATATTTTTTGTATAGAGCTTTGGAAATTAATTGACCGTAAGCATAAGAATAAACGTAAAAGAAATATCTAAGATGAGGCCACGGCACAAAGAAGTACCCGTCATCTTCTTTCAAATCAAAGATGTTCCCAAGGTAGGCTTTCATATATTTGTTGTGAGTCTTAGCAATTTCTTCTTTAGTAATTGCTCCATCTGTTCGGACGCTCCGATGCAGCTCTAGTTCAAAATTAAAGCAAGCTATCTGGCGGAAAATTGTTTTTATATCGTCTTCGATCCTATCATGAAGTGCCACAATTTTTTCTTTTTCAGACATCGTCCTTAAAAGCTCTTCGAAAACAAAATTTTCAAAAAGAGTACTAGCCACTTCTGCGACTGAGATGGTGTAATCCTGATAAATTGGTCTTTGTACCTTTGATAACTCACTATGAAATGCATGACCCATCTCATGACCAAGGGTCATAATAGAATCAATCGAATCGACTTGATTTAACAAAACGAAAGTTGGATTACCGGTACTATGCGAGCAATAGGCTCCTCCTCGTTTACCTTTGACTGGATACACGTCGATTTGGCCATTTTCAATAAAATGATCTAGAATTTTTACATACTTCTCATCGACATTACCCAAGGCTTTTTTAAAAATATTTAGCCCTTCTTCAAAGCTGACCTTCTTAGAATTTTTACCAATACTTACAGATCTATCGGGAAAACGTAGTCTCGGCAATTTCAAAAGTCTGGCTTTTAGTTTGTAAAATTTGTGAGAAATGGGAAAATTCTTTGTAACCGTATCAACAAAAGTAATGATACTTTTCTCATTATTCTGGTAACCAAGAATTGTCGCCGAATAAGGCTCGCCAAAACCACGCAATTCATCATCAATTTTCTTGTCGGTATATATGGCATTCAGTTCAGCCTCAGCGAAATAACTGATTGACTTGAGTTTCTCAGAAAGTAGTTGCTGTAGCTCATATCTTTTTTGTTTTGGTAATTCAAAAATTTTGTTGGAAGCCTCTGGGATTGGTAATTCTTTTCCCTCAAATTTGATTGTCTGACTATTCAAAAGTTTTTCCTGATTAGAAGACCACATCTCTCTTGCTGGCAAAGATTTAAGATTTAAGATTTTTTCTTCTGACTCCCCTAAATCGTATTTTGCGGTATCAAAAATTCTTTTTAGATAATATCTAAAAGGTGCAAGCTTGTCGCTGGAAAGAAACTGCGTCTGTAGTTTTTTATCAATTTTGCCGAGAGCAAGATTAAAGAAAAGTATTTTATTTGATGCTACCGTAAGACGATTAACCACTTTATTAAAGAGAGAATCGGCTTTTTGATTAAAAGAATCAAGATCTTTCCTGTAATTGAGATACATCGCAGGTTTCCAAGATCCCGCAACCCCAAGCAGAGTATCCCAATCTTCTAAAGCCTTAACAAGGCTGTCTTCATTTTCCAGATAATCCTTTTTGTTTTTATATTTTTTCTCAAAATCTGAGTAGGCCTTCTCAATGGCTAAAATGTCGCTTTCAATTTTAGGGTCTTCTTCGTTTTTATAAAAGACTGTTAAATCCCATTTGGTTTTCATTATTGTAATTGTTTTAAAATTTTAAAATCTTCAGCCAGGGTCTCCTTAAGGTGTTGATTATAGATGGAGGCGGCAGGATGGTAAAGAGCCACTATTTTAACTGTACCGTATGATGTATTTGCCTCAAAAACCTTACCGTGAGCTTGTGAAATTGGGATAATTTCAAATCCCAAACCGAATTTAGATATAATATAGCCAAAGGAAAAACGCCCAAGCGTAGCGATAATTTTAGGTTGGATAATCTCAATTTGTCTATCTAGAAACGGTCCATAGACTTCAATTTCTCCAGGTAGCGGATCACGATTTTCGGGTGGGCGATCTTTTACAATATTTGTAATATAGACATCTGATCGGTTGATTCCAATACCAAGAAGCAAGTTGTCTAGAATTTTCCCTGAAGCTCCGCAAAATGGCCTACCTGTAGCGGCTTCATTTTTACCAGGGGCCTCTCCAACAAACATAATTTTGGGAGAATGACTTCCCTCTCCAATTACCGGAAAAACTTTGTTCTTTATTCTATCAGCATAAAGTGGTGACTCCTTCAAAGCCAGCACTTCGTCTTTAATTTTTCGGAGTTGCTCTTCTTTCATTCTTTAATTAACCAAAAAGCTTTTGGCTTCCGCTTTTTTTATTTTTGACGGTTTCCTCGAATGCTTCTTTTGCGAGTTTTCGATAATTACAAAATTCACATTCTTCAGAGTGTGCTGGGACTTTATCAGAATCAAGAGCTTTCTTGATTTCAAGAAGTACCCCTTCAATCCAATCAGTTTTTCCTTTATGAGGAATCAGGGTTACATCAAACTCTAATTTTTTATCAAAAGAAGCTTCATCTTTTTTACCATTAACATAAACAAAATACCCAGTGTCAGATACATCGAAACCATTTTGTCTGAAAAGCCATTGATATATTTCCATCTGTCTTTTGTACTGATTTTCCCATTTTGTATCCTGCAATGATTCGATATCACCGTCTTTTGAGGTAGCCTTGTAGTCAACGATTATAAGTTCACCTTTTGGATTAACCCACACATCGTCGATAGCTCCAGAAACAGTGAACCCTGTTGGCTGATGAGAATACTCAATACCTTCGAAATTTTCTCGCCAAGTATTCATACTTTTGTGTTGAAAAGGCACAGCATCTACACCATACTCTTCCATAATCGGATGACTGGTTTTATTGGCTCGATGAGTATCGAATTCTTTTTTTAGTAGATTATCAACCGCGAGGTTCAGGGTAAAAGAAGGTGGACGAGGTCTCGCCACACCCAATTTATTGTCCAAATAGAAACAACGTGGACATTCAGTAAAAAGATCAATCTTTGATCTTGATAGACGCCATCTTTTACCGCCATAATTCCAATCAGAATTTCTTCGTGGTTTTACCATAAACAAATTATAGCACACCACCCCCAAGACACAGTTCCTTGTCGTAGATAACCACAGACTGACCTCTCGCAGGGGCTTCCTGAGGTTTATCAAACACAATTTTTATTTCACCTCGCTCAGTTTCTTCAAGTCGACACGACTGAAGTGGTTGGCGATATCTAATTCTAGCTTGATACTTTTTACCAAACTCTACACCAGAAGAGCTATCATTGAAGTCACTAAGAATAAATTCTTTTGAGGACTGGTTAGTCACAACATCGTAGTCCTTTTTTTCATTAGAGACGACTAGGACATTATCTTTTACGTCTTTTTTAATTATGTAATAAGGAGCATCATCTGTCGTTTTTTTGGTAATTACAAAGCCGTGTCTTTGTCCAACAGTGTAGAATGTAGCCCCTTCATGATGACCGATTTCCTCCCCTGTCGTGCTTAAGACTTTTCCAGACTTCTCTTTAATAAACATTTTCAAAAAATCTTTCATATCAACCTTTCCAATAAAGCAAAGCCCCTGACTGTCTTTTTTGTCGGAAGTTGGTAGTCCAAATTTTTTCGCCAAGTTCCTTACTTCTGGCTTTGTCATGTGACCAATTGGGAAAATAATTCTTTTGAGTTGATCCTGCTTTAATGTCCACAAAAAATATGTTTGATCTTTTTCTTTATCCTTTGACTGCCCCAAGCAAAACAATTTCTCATTTTGTCCACCCTTCATACTAAGCACCTCATGCTTCTTCGCATAGTGTCCCGTAGCTACATAATCAGCCCCCATCTCCATGGCCTTCTTTAAAAATGACCCAAACTTAATCTCTTTATTACACATAACATCAGGATTGGGTGTTCGCCCCTTTTTGTATTCATCAATCATGTAATCTACAACTTCTTTCTTGTATTCGTCTTCGAGATCGATAGTTACAAATGGAATATCCAAAAGGGCTGCGACTCGCATTGCGTCACGTCGTTCATCTTTCCAAGTACATGGCATTCCTTCTGGCTGCCAAACCTTAATAAATGCCCCTGTGACATCGTATCCGGCTTTTTTTAGTACAGCAGCAGAGACAGAGCTATCAACTCCGCCTGACATGCCAACAAAGACTTTTCCTTTAGATTTCATACTGCTTTTATATCGCTATCTTAAATATTTAGCAATATTTGCCTGATGTTCTGCAAAAGTGACAGCGTAGTGCATATTTCCCTGCTTATCTGAAATAAAAAAGTAATAAGGAGAAGTCTCTGGATTTAAAGCGGCATTGATAGCATCCAAGCCAGGATTAGTAATTGCTGTGGGTGGTAATCCTTTATATTTATAAGTGTTATAAGGTGAATTACTTTGTAAATCAGCCATGGTCAACTCTGAAGAAGTTTTATTCAAAAAATATTTGAAAGGAGTATCTATCTGTAGGTTCATTCCATCCTTGATTCTTTTCCATAAAATACCAGAAACTACCTGCCGATCATGGGTAGTTTTTGCCTCCTCCTCTAAAATCGAAGCCATAATAATTACACTTGGAGTCGAAGAGGAAACATGAACATCAAAATTATCTCTCATTTGCTTTATCAAACTATCTGGATTAACTGTTGCATACAAAAAGTAAGTATCAGGAAACAGATAGCCTTCGTTAAGCTTGGCTTCTTTCAAAAAATCAACCGAATCAAATTCAGGAAATTTTTTAGAGATAATATTTGCAATATCATAACTACTAGAACCTTCTGGAATAGTGACTTTGACAGCAACCATCTCAAAATTACCAATTATCAATCTCCTAGCTATCTGAAAAATATTCTCTGGTCTATGAAAGATATAATCTCCTGCAATAATTTTTTTCTGCCTACCTGCTAAATAAACAACAGCTTTCAGCCAAAAAGCTGAACTGATAATTCTGTTCTGATTAAGTTCTGTAGTAACTTCTCCCAAAGATTCTCCACTTGAAACAGTCACAACTGTTTCTGGCACGAATCCAATCGGAGTTTTCAAAAACAGACTATAAAAGATAGTCCAAAAGACCAAAAAAATAACCACGCCAGCCAAGACACTTTGTTTAAGAGCGAGTTGTTTAAATCGTTCAAGCATTTTCTAGATCGGTAAATTTGGAGGAGGTTCAGCTTTCTTAGATGAACTTCGACTAATAGTAGGAGTTGTTGCAACCTGCCCAGGAAAATGGAATATCGTTGCCAATTCTTCTGTGGTCATAACAATTGGCTTTGGATTGAATTCATCAAAAGGTTCCATAAAAGCAAAGCGTCTCTTGTAGAGATTCAAAAACCTAATCTCCATAGAATTTCTAATGTCTCTCATTACAGTTTTTACAATAGGAATCCAACCAAACATACTGAGAAAATCTTTACCATTGTCACCAAAGTCAGTAAATTTACCAAGCTTAATTTCATTTAAACTCTTAGAACCATACTGCCTAAAACTACCAATTAACCCGGCCAAACCGTTGTGGGCGTTGAAACCTATTTCATTTTCTGCCATATATATTCCTCTAATAATCACCTCAAAAGGCAACTTGGACAAGCTCCTTTCTAGGGCAGCAATGACCTCTGTGTCTCCTTTTGTTGGATTTGGGAAACCTGGAAAATCACCTACTTTTGTAGCAGTCGCTTCTCGAATTTTTTTAACTTCAGCTTTCACACCAGCAGTCCAATCCGGACGTTCTTTAATATGACCCTCTTTTTTACCTTCTTTTTTGTGGGCCTGAATAATTATTTGAATCCAAGTTTTTTCGCCCTTTCGGAGAGAGCCGAGATACTCCAACACGGAGGTCATTGGATCAATCTTAAACTCTTCTTTAGGATCCTGATCTAATCCATAATCGATATAAGTTTTTATGGGGTAGGCGTTTGGTTTTGCATATTTAAAAATGGTGCCCCACATTGTGAACTTATTAATGTCATGAAAAACAGCCTTGGTATAATCCTCTACTTCGTAGACCTCAACGTTTGGATATTGGGAATAAATTTGAGCCTCAATGTTGTTTCTCCAATTTTTTCTTGCCCAAATATAAAAATGAACAGATCCACCATCAGATACCAACTCCAAAGAAAACATTGGGCGGATTTTACCCTGCCAGAATGTTTCGTGGTAAGAAGCTGCTCCTGTCTGCCAGATGTGAGTCAAGATAAGCTCCATACCCACGGGCGAACGAGTGATATCTTTTGGTAATTTTAATTCCAAAAGAACATAGTTTTGTCTAACAAAACTACGCGTCTGTACATATCGAAGCCATTTCATTACTAAAATCTTTCCAAGTAGAAAAGGGAGGACAATCAAAAAGAGAACGTAGAGCGTATAAAGAACGCTAACAAATAAATCCATGACTATATTTTAACGTGTCTTGGTCTTTTCTACAATAGAATATCTACCCTCTTTGTCTTTTTTGAAGAATTTTGGATTTTGAAGATTTACTAACACAGTATTCTTTTTGACATATCTTTCCTTTAGAACCTTCGCGATGATTTCGTCTTTGGTTAGTGGGCCATGCTTTTCTAGAACTTTCTTAATAACTTCCTTAACAACACCGCTTAGATAGCCCCATTCAGACAAGGCGTATAGTCCGCGCCCAACAAGGACAAAGCGTGGATCTTTGATCAATTCGTTATGAGTGGTAGCAACATGAGCTTTCTTATTAAACATTTCTCCAATAGCCTTAGCTACTTCTTTGAAGTGGATGGGAGAACCATGTTTTCGCATCGCCAAGAAAGCATAATCGCGAATACCTTTTGTATTTACATTTGTAGAAGAAGCGACTCCCCACTCACCAAGAGGATTTTTATCAAGATTTTTTGAGATTGAAAGCCATCGCTTCAAAACTTCTTCATTTCTGTATTCCTCAGAAACATCTTTTAGGTGATCAAGAAAGGCGTTGATAATTTCTGCTTCCGGCAAAAGATCATCGTCAGAAAGACTCTGATACAATTTTCGAAGAGCTTCGTGAACTTTTCCAGCCAACTTTTCATCAACATACCATCGGTGTTTAAATTCTTCATCTTCTTTTGATCGCTTGAATGCGTCACCAACAACCAACAAAAAGTTGATATGGTTTTGAGTACCCTTATCTTTTGAAAGATGACTCAGAAAATCTTCTTCGCTGATGATTCCTCCAAGTGTCACGAAGAGTTTTTCGATCTCATCAAAAACAGCTTTTTCAGCTTTAAATTCAGAGGATTTTCTGATGTTAGCTAGAGCAGCATTTTCAATCTGTCGAACACGTTCACGAGTAATACCGTATTTCTCACCAATAGCCTCAAGTGTCATCTTTTCTGATTCTTTACCTAGTCCGTATCGGTTAATAATGACCTCTTTTGCTCGACTTGGAAGACCTGCAAGCAGATGCTTGGTGGCCTGTTTTGGTTTAAATGAAATAGTGGTGCTCATAATGTTTAAATTAATGCTCTATTTGTATCATTATTAGCTAATTAAGTCAAATAACAATATTAATAAGGCGATTTTTAACAAAAATGACTCTTTTTATCTCCTTACCATCAATCCATTTTTTGACATTTTCTAGCATTATGGCCTTATTTTGGAGGGTTTTTTCATCCTCATCAACCACTGCTTCAAAAGAAGCTCGTAATTTACCATTAATTTGAACAGAGATTTGGACAGTTTCACTTAGCAATTTCTTAGGATCGTATTTGGGCCACTTTTCCTTCTGGATTGAAGACTTGTGTCCAAGATCTCTCCAAAGTTCCTCTGTCACATGTGGTGCAAATGGCGCTAATAGTTGCAAAAAGACTTCGTACACCTTCACACTCAATACTCCATACTCACCTACTCGCTTCTCCATCGCATTCAACAGAATCATCAGTGCTGAAATTGCTGTATTAAAGTTCATCGACTCAATATCTTCACCCACCTTCTTTATTGTTTTATTAAGCAAAGATTCCAAATCTTTGTCTGGTTTTGCTACACCGACTTTCTCTGACAACCTCCACACCTTCTCAATAAAACGCCTAGAACCGATAATACTTTCTGTACTCCATGGCAGACTTTGATCGAATGGACCCATAAACATTTCATACACTCTCAAAGTATCGGCACCATATAATTTGACCATATCATCAGGATTGATCACATTTCCCCATCGTTTACTCATTTTTCTCTGATCAGTTCCTAAGATCATTCCCTGATTACGAAGCTTCATAAATGGTTCCGCGGTAGGAACTAGTTTTAGATCGTGGAGGAATTTGTGCCAAAATCGAGAATATATAAGGTGACCGGTGGCATGTTCCGCGCCACCGACATACATATCAACATTTTTCCAATACTTTAAATTTTTAGGAGAGGCAAAAACCTTTTTATTATTAGGATCCATATATCGAAGAAAATACCAAGAAGACCCAGCCCATCCTGGCATAGTATTTGTTTCGTATCCTTTATCTGTCCAGGATTTAACCCCAGCCAATGGTGACTCGCCGGTACCAATTGGCTCGTAGGATTTCACCTCTGGTAATTTTAATGGTAATTTTTTCTCCGGCACTTCGTGGATTATCCCATCTCTATCATATGAAAGTGGAATTGGTTCGCCCCAATATCTTTGTCTGGCAAATACAGCGTCACGAATTTTATAAGTAATTTTTGAGCGTCCAAACTTCTCAGTAATTTGTCTACGAGCCTCTGACGAATCCAAGAAATCGAACTCTCCTGATTTAAACAACACTCCGTCCTCCGTAAAAATATAGTTTGGATTATTTAAGAAATTTATAATAAATTCACCCTCTATGACAGTAAAGAATTCTTTGAGTTCATCTTTACTCTTCCAGACAACTTCATGTAAGGCAGCTTCTTTCTCTGCGACAGGGTCTCGCTCCTCATTAATAAGTTCCAAGAAAACATACTGGAAACGTGCCCAGCGATTTGTATTTTTTAATCGATGGTAGAAAAGACTATGGATAGCAAAGTCTGGCTCTTTCACTAATTTAAGATTCTTATAACCAGTTTCTTCGTGGACTTCTCGCATAGCTGTTTCTTCGTAGGATTCATCACCATCTATACCTCCGGTGACTAGACCATTCATAGGCGTTCCTCTCCACTTAATGCATAGGTATTTATCGTCTTTCGGATTTTTCACAAAAACACAAACGGCATTCCTCTTTTCCATTGGGAGTCCAGGCTTCACAGCAGAATCAGCTCTACCATGCCCACCAGTAGCTTCCTCGGCTACAAATTTAGGCTCGACAACTCTTTTGATCGACAGATTATATTTGTTGGCAAATTTAAAATCTCGATCATCGTGAGCTGGCACAGCCATCACCGCCCCAGTACCATAAGTAGCTAAGACGTAATCGGCAATCCAGACTGGAACCTCCTCACCATTTACCGGATTAATAGCAACTATACCCTTTAATTGGACACCTGTTTTCTCTTTGTCTGCAGCAAGACGCGCTTCGTCATCTTTGTTTTTTACTTCATTAATATAATTTTGTACCTCGTTCCAATTTGAAATTTTTGAAGAAAGTTTCTGTACTAATTTATTTTCTGGAGCAAGCACAACATAAGTAACCCCGAAAATCGTGTCTGCGCGAGTGGTAAAAATTGTAATTGTGTCCTCAGAATTTTTAATAGCAAAATCAAATTCAGAACCTTCGCTTCGTCCGATCCAATTACGTTGGATGTCTTTTATGTGGTTAGGCCAATCAATTGTATCTAAACCAGCAAGCAATTTCTCTGCATAGGCAGTCACCCTCATGAACCACTGCCTCATGGTCTTTTTTTCTACAGGAAAACCACCCCGCTCTGAAACAGGATTACCTTTTTCGTCATTAACAACTTCATCATTAGCCAAAACGGTTCCTAATCCTGGACACCAATTGACCTCACTATATCCCTCATAGGCCAAACGATACCTCATCAAAATTTCCTGTTTTTCTTTTTCACTTTTTGATGACCAATCTTTTTTGTCAAAAGTCTTGATCAGTGTTTTTATATCTTCAGCTCGATTTGTCTTTGGATTGTACCAAGATCCATATAACTTCAAAAAAATCCACTGCGTCCAACGATAATATTCTGGATCAGTTGTATTTACTGAACGCGTCCAATCATAAGAAAAGCCAATTATCTCTAATTGTTTCCTGAAAGTAGCAACGTTTTTGAGGACCGCCTGACGAGGATGTATTTTATTTGCAATCGCATATTGCTCCGCTGGCAAACCAAAAGCATCATACCCCATCGGATGTAAGACGTTGTAACCTTGCGCACGTTTTTGACGAGCGTATACATCCGAAGCTATATAACCTCGAGGATGACCCACATGTAGGCCTTGACCAGAAGGATAAGGGAACATATCCAAGACATAAAATTTCTTTCCTCCAGTATCTTTAGTACGATATATTTTTGACTTATCCCACTCTTTCTGCCATTTTTTTTCGATTGCAAGATGATTGTATTTCTTCATTTCTAAAAAATAGTTAGTCTTTGAATTTTTTAATAGCGATATAAATAAGAAGAGCTAGAGCAATAGCCAAAATCACTACTTTGATAAGATCATCTGCCGAAGACCAATACCTAGTAGAAGCAATGATGAACGAAAGCACTCCACCGTAGGCCAAGCCAGACGATAAAACAACATTAGCAGAGAGTACTACACCAACAATCAGGGAAATAGCTCCTAGAATCACTAGGGTAATAAAAACATTTCTGTCATAAACTCTTGAAGCCTCGTCAAATTTTTTCTGGCATGTATAGTTTTGGTTACAATAGCCAGCTGGCAGTGCGGGAGTCGCAAGACTTCCTTTCTCAACAGGTACAGCTACTTCATTCGAATTCCACTGACCTCCATTAGTAGTACACTCTTCCTGCGTTGTGATTTGTTTAATCACTTGAGAATTTGGGCAAAACGCTAAGTAATCAGGAGATTTATAAATCAAAGAAAGTGCATAATTAAAGAAGAGATTCAAAACGACAACAATGCCAATAATGACCGCAACTTTTAAAAAACGAGATTTTTTTTGTGTTTCCATAGTGGGTATATTATACAATAAATTCATGCACTGAGCCATTTCCGATGCTGATATGCTTTGTTATACCTGGAGCCTTATCTTCAAAAAGAATTTTGTATGTCATTCTTACAATTCCGGCACTTGTTACGCAGACAACCACACCATCTTCACTATTATTTTGTTTCAAATCAGCAAAGAAAGAAACGAGTCTATCGTAAATCATTTTCCAAGAGTCTCCACCCCAAGGAACATAATCATAATTGCATAGTGGGCCAGAACCCCATTCTTTGTCACCAGCAATTTCTTTCTTCTTTTCTCTTGAGAGACCTTCTAGAGAGCCTTGGCGATATTCAATCAAGTCATCACTAAAAATAATCTCCTCAGGATTTATACTTTTATTTTTTGCAATAATTTCCGCAGTCTCTTTTGCCCTTAGTAATGGAGATGAATAAAATCTATCTATCTTATCTGGCAAATTCTTTGAAGCTTGTTCGGCCTGAGTGCGTCCATAAATATTAAGAGAAATGTTTGTATCATCTCCCTCCTTGAAAGTTACTGGTTCATTATGCATAGGGCCAGAAACCCCGTGGTTAAATATGCGATTTACATCTGTCTCACCATGTCTTACTAAGTATAATTTCATATCTTTAAATCTTAAACTCCATCACGTCACCATCTTTTACAACATATTCCTTACCTTCTGTGCGCACTAAGCCCTTTTCTCGAGCGGCGCCGTATGAACCAGCACCAAGTAAATCACTCCAAAAGACCACCTCCGCACGAATAAATTTATCTTTAAAATCGGTATGAATTGCCGTCCCAGCTAGCGGGGCTGTCCAGCCTTTCTTTATTGTCCACGCTCTAGTTTCTTTTTCTCCAGTAGTGAAATAGGTTATAAGCCCGAGAAGATCGTAAGCGTGTCTGATTAATTGATCGATACCATCATCCTTGCCCCCAAGCTCAGTACGAAACATTTCTTTTTCTTCTCCTTCCATATCCTTGAGCTCATCTTCAATCTTCGCATCTATAATGACGTAATTTGCTTTTTCAGCTTCTAAAAACGAAATCAACTTCTGAAAACGCTCATCATTTATTTCATCGAGATTTTTTCCTCCAGATTTTTTATTCAATCCATACAGAATCGCTTTCATTGTCAGAAGATTCAGTTGCCTTACAAAGACAATCTCCTTATCAGTCAGAACTGTCTTAGCCGCTAATCTTCCTTCTGAAAGAGTTTTTTCAACCTTGAGTAAAGCTTCATGCTCTAAAACAGCGTCTTTATCACCTTTTTTAATCTCCTTTTGGAGATTCCCTATTCTTTTTGCAACAGTTTCTTGGTCGGCAATAATTAGTTCTAGATTAATTACCTCAATATCTGAAAGAGGATTGATCGCATTACCAACGTGAACAATGTTTGTGTCCTCAAAGATGCGAACTATTTCCAGGATGGCGTCTGTTTCTCTAATATTTGTAAGAAATTTATTTCCTAAACCTTCGCCAGAAGAAGCTCCTTTTACAAGGCCGGCAATATCCACAAACTCCACGATAGCGGGAATAGTTTTTTGCGTCTTTGAAAATTCAGCAAGTTTATACAACCTGTCATCTGGCACAGGAACAACGCCGACAGACGGGTCAATTGTCGCAAACGGGTAATTAGCCGCGAGCACATTCTTTTTTGTTAGTGCATTGAAAAGGGTCGACTTTCCGACATTGGGCAACCCTACGATTCCTATTGATAACTTTGCCATAAGTTTTTAGATACTAACATATTTATAGAAATAATATATAGATGTTTTGTTGCCAAACACATCAAATAAAGTATTATCTAGCTACGTATGAAATACAAGAAGAAAGTATTCATGAGTAATACCAAGGCTAAATATGGCAGGAGCGACACCTTCTATTTATTAGACGACCTCCATAGAATAAGCGGAGACATTGAAAATTCTGAAAAATATACCGATCTTCTAAAAAAACACTC
>CAJBRS010000089.1 GCA_903958115.1 uncultured bacterium
CTTCTTTATTATTCTCAATATATTGGTGAAAATTTGATTCGTCACAGAGACCGATTATTTGTAGATCTGACGATCTAACGTAGCTATCAATACCACTAAAGACATCTGAATTAATAGCGCGAGCACTTAACAAAAAAGCTGGAAAATGACTTATAACAAAAATTATATTACCCGTCTCAACTGACTGCGTAAAAATACGAGACATCTCGGCCTCAAAGGAAGCCTTGTCAGGATTTTTTTCAATAATAGAAACGCCATCAATTAAAAATATTCTCTTATGTTCCAAAGGTGGCAAAACACTGCCATCATGTATAGCCTTAGCCAGAGATTCGACAATGGCTAGGCGTTGATCATCATCGTCTCCCACAACAAAAGCATTTGCTTCTTGGCTACGACAAAGTATATCTTCCAACTTCCTCATTTCGTCCTTCATAAAAACAAGACGTCCAGACGCCTTTCGTGAAGACATTTCTTCAGTGACATCATATCCGTAATGCTCTAGAGTAAATGTTTGCCCATAAGACCAATTTTTTGCCAATCCAGGAATACGCCCCAGAGAGTCCCTTCTCCACCACCTTTTGGCTAAAATACTCTCTTCCAAATCTTCCTCAACCCACAAGGCCGTAGCTACAACCTCTTCCTTCTGAATACCAAGGGAAAAGAAAAAGTTAGATAGATCAGGATCATTTTCAAACAAAACCTGTAAAAAAGTGGAAACATCGTGGCGTTGACCACTAGTAAAAGAAAGGGATAATTGATTTAGGGAAAAAGTTTGCTTTCTAGACCCTAAAAAATTATTCATAGCTTCAGGAGAGACTCCCAACCTATCCGCCACCTGCCAACCAAGATAAGAAGAAAAGAAGGAGAAGGTTAAGTCTTCGGAAGAGCCGACAAACAAGAGACGCGCGAGAGAAAAAGAAATATTTTCTTCTAGAGATCTTTCATAGAAAGAATAAAAGAAACACTCCAACATAAAAAATATTATATCGAGAGACAAAAAGATCAACAGAAATCCTCGAAGCTTCAATAAAAATGGGGACAAAAAGGAAAGAAACGAAAATAAATTCAAATTAACAATAACGATTAAAACAATTAGCAAAAGAGTCACACTACCGAAAACATCCCTCCAAAAAATCCTTCTTCTGTGACTAACTATGTCATCCAAAACCAAAACGGCTTTGAAGGGGCGTAGACTAGTTTTAAATTCATCGTAAGTCATTTTAATAATTTTAAATTATAAAAAAAGAAGTCGAAAACCAGAAAAAAGAACTACCAGAGAGAACCAAGGCAAAGCTAGCCAAATTATGAAAGCAATCACGCCAAGGGCAAAAGTAGCTGATAGACAGAATAGGCCGATCAGTATCAAAAAGAATCTCATCATCATACCAATGAGGCGCATCAAACTGTTTATAAAAAAAGTCGAAAGAAAACCAGGAATGTCCAAACCTCTAGGGTAAGCTTCCCCCATTCTTCGCCAAGGTGCAAAAAAAGTGTGGAACAAGACAGGAATGGAAAAAAAGTGATAAACAAACCATAGAAAATTTCGGAGGTGCTGCCAAAGATCTTTTAGAGCTTCCGTATAATGCCAATATAGATATGAGGTAACAAGAGTTATCATCACTGATAAGTATAGCGTATAAAGTATGAAGTATGAAGGGAAAAATACCTTAGCTTTTTAATTTGTAGTAAATCTTGTTACCGTACCTTAAATCTATGTAATTGAATTTACCAATACCCATTTGTTTAGTAGAGGAACTATTAAGAAAAAGGGATAAGTTATTTAAGGAATCCTCAAATGGAATATCCCCACTAATATAGAGGCCTATACCATTACTAAGAAAAACATCATATTCTTTATAGTCATCTTTTATATAAACCTCCGTAGCTGTTAATTTAAGAGAATTGTTCAGTCCATCTAAAAAACTACCCAATTTTAAGACAGTTTCCCCTCCTAAAAATACCTGCTTAATCGGATCGCCACTCAAAATCCCATAGTATTTTACAAAAACTGGTCCCTCAAAATTAGGAGCTGGGGCGAAGATAAAACCACTCTTATCAAAGAAGTAGCAACTTTCAGAAAGAATATCTGGGAGAGTGCTGGAAGCAGAAGCACACCAAAGAGAAACTGGTTTTCGTAGGGTTAAATCGACAACCAGTGCCCTATTGTCTCCAAGACTAACAGAGACTGAATCCACTCTCGGGAACGTCTCTAAAATATCTTTCTCTATTTGCTTGCGAGGATAAATAAAAATATTTTTTCTAGGAAAGATTTTCAGAAAATTACCAGAAAGATCTCTCTCAACCAAAGCGCTTACATCAGGAGCTTTGATAACAGAATTACCAGAAATATCTACCCTCGTGATGGAAACTGACTGCATACGAGAAAGCTCGACAATGACCAGACAGACAATAATCACAACAGCAGGCCAGACAAAAAGCCTCCTCATTTTTATCTGCTTATTTTTTTTTACCAATCGCGGGGATTGAATCATTTTTCAATAATCTTTTTGCCACCCAAATAAGGCTGGAGAACTTCTGGGACATTGATGGATCCGTCTGCGTTCTGATTATTTTCTACCAAAGAAACTAAAATGCGAGGTGTTGGGATGGCTGTGCAATTCAAAGAGTGAACATAACGAAGTTCTCCCGCCTCATCACGATAGCGAATGTTAAATCGACGAGTTTGAAAATCATGAAAATACGAAGCGGAAGAAATTTCACGATA
Source organism: uncultured bacterium (assembly GCA_903958115.1). GTDB lineage: Bacteria > Patescibacteriota > Minisyncoccia > Phycocordibacterales > CAWITU01 > CAJBRS01. Next base: position 2,726 of record CAJBRS010000089.1, read on the forward strand.
TGTATTTTCTTTTGGCACCCATAGCTCTATATCATATTTCTTTACCTGAC
>CAJBRS010000090.1 GCA_903958115.1 uncultured bacterium
ACTGATTACAATCGCAAGGCTCTAGATTTTGTTTTGTCACCTGAAGCCTCTCAAGTCGAGCGCGAACGTAAGAAGCTAAAAAATCATCTCTGAACGTTTCGAAATCAAAAGAGTTCGCTGCGAAAGAAAGCAACTTTCCTGCATAAGCCGCTTGTTCAAAACGCAGTCTTTCTGATTTCGGATCATCCAAATCCCTTAATCCTAGTAGTATTTCAATTGCTGCAAGGCGATCTTCTAGTGTACTTCTCATATTAAATCCTTAGTTAAATTTATATTTAAAATACATTCGAAATTATCATTTGTCAAACTATTGAAAATAAAAAATAACGCCTGAAAACTTGACAAACAAATTTCAGGCGCTATCTTTATATTATTGACTGCTCGCACCAGCCAACAGATATAAGATAAATTAAATTAAATATCTTGTCAAGTTTAAAAGGGGCGGCACTAAAGTCAATCGAACATGGTGCATACGTCCTGAGATATACAGCCCGATCCCGCCATGATTCGTCCCCCTAGGATGGGTAAATGCTCAATGGTGAAATCCTGACAGCGAATAACACAGGGGAAGTGAGAGACATTGCGTCGCGACCACGTTATTGGGAGTCTAGCTCTTGAACGCGACAACCTACACCCGCTAGACGGTGATGGTGCGGTATGCATATGAATACGCCAGCGTATTCGTTATGACACCTCTCAGTCCCTCTGTGGCTTTTTGCCACAGTAGGGGATGGCTTCGCCATCTTGAGACTCGGCGGTGTCATATCTCAGCTAATTGGGACAAAGCCCCAAAATAGATTAATAAATATATCTAATGATCTATTAATGCATATAAAAAATATCTAAATCTTATTTTTTCCCTCTTTTTCTCTTTTACCCTAATCTCTAAGGAAAGAAGGAAAAAAAGGAAAAGAAAAAAGTTTGCGCAGCAAACCGCCGAAGGCGGAATTACAGAGCGGAAGCGGGCTTCTTCGGCTTTGCGTCTTTGTTGAAGCGTGCCACAAGCTTTTTGCGCTCTTGGGCTGATTCGCGCTTCGCCTTGAGTTCTTGCCTGTTGCCAGTGTCCAAGCCCTTAAAAAATTCGGATGGCTCCATCTCCAAGGTCTGAACGATTCTGATGATGTTGATCAGGGCCAAATTGCGCTCACCACGTTCCACGCCACCCATGTAACTGCGGTCAATCTCGCAAGCGTCCGCAAACGCTTCTTGCGAGTAGCCGCGCTCCATTCTGTATTGGCGCACGCACTCGCCAAAGTCCATGAGTATTGGGGGCTTCTTTGTGGTTGGCATGCTTTTAGTCTCCCTTTTAAAGGTCGAAAGCACCACGGTCAAAAGATACGCATCCTAAAAGTTCGCGGACTATAAGCATTTTTAGGTTACTATCTAGTTAACGATGACCAAACAACCACATCGTTTTTCGTAATCTCACAAAGGAAATAGGGCATGAAACTGACTTTGACATTCGCTTCGCTGCTGCTTGTGACTGCTGCCGCGCTATCAGGCACGAGCGCAGAAACCAAAATTACAGGCGATTTGCCCTATGTCAGCAAGATAGAGGGCAGTTGTAAAGATCGTGAGCACACGTTCTTAATGACCATCCAACATGATGCCTATGACTCCGCCAAATACGGCGTGATGAACCTCTATGTCTACGAGGGGCCATTGGGTAAGGGCTACATCCCTTCACGCGTGACATACGAACAGGCCAAAGCCTATGTGTGTAAAGAAACAACGGCGCAATGGCTCCCCGACGACAACATGGGGGAATAAATATGGCGACCCATTTTCTTCTTACCAACCTTTTAATGAATAAAAGGGAGGTCGAACGAATACAGATTTAAACAACGATGAAGAACAAATCAATCGCCCCATTGTTTTTCACTTGGAAATTTAGGGCATTCAAATCTCAAAAAAGGACTCAAAATGTTTAATTTTAAAAATCAATTCGCTCGTATCACCATGAGCATTGCGGCGTTGACATGCGCATTTTTCACCCAATCTGCATTTGCGATTAGCACAATTCCAACAACTGGCACATGTGGCTTTGTTATCTCGGGATCGTTCCCATTTATCGGTGTTCAATTAAATGGTAGCGGAACGAGTGCTTTGGGCGCATTAAATTGGCTAGGAACATTAGATTTTGGCTCTAATACTCTTAAGGTCAATGTTGTCAGTCAAACGGCAACAGGGGCAACAGGAGGTGTGCCCAATCCAACATTTGTGAACTCGCAAGTACAATATTCGGTTCCATTTACTGTGAGCGGCCCAACTAACGGCATTTATGCTTTAAATTTTGGAGCTAGTAACGGGTCTATGAACCTTATTCCAGTTAATGGCGGTGCCACACTGTTAATGCAGCAGTTCATTAGTAGTGACGCAGGCGGCAAGGCTGGCGTTTGCCAGTTTTAAGGGGTAATCATGAACCTCATTTCAAAATGCCTATGCGCGTTGGCATTGGTGTCCCTCGTTGTTGGATGTGGAGGCGGGGGAGGTGGTGCCAGCGATAGCGCAAATAACAACAACTCCAATAGCAACACGACGACAGCGACAAGTTCGACCGCCACAGTCGCTGCCGCGTTGTTGGTAGCTCAATAACTTTGTGTCCTACCGCATGAAAAAAATCAAATTACTCATTGGTGTGGTCGCTGGTGCTGCCATCCTCGCTGGCTGCTCTTCGGTCGGTTCTTCGGCCATGAATGCTGGTGTGGGTGGTGCGATTGATATGGTCGGCACTTTGCTAGATAAGCCACTCGAAATATCGGACAGCATGAAAGGCAAAGTCACATTTGAAAACGCCAAATGGCGACAAGTCACAGGTGATCAGGTTTCTTATGGCTTCATTATGAAATCTAACAAGACTTGTAAAGCGGTTTCTATCGAAGGAAAAGCCTACATTGGTAATGTTGTTTTCGGTTCGTATTCTGCGATGGTCAACAATGTGAAGACCAACGAAAAATATGTGATCTCTGAAAAACTCATGCCAACAGAAAAACGATTTATTGATCGAATGACGATAGAGGTGTTTACTTGCTTCTAATTGAAAGGCCCGTTTTGACGGGCCTTTTTTTAGTATCGATCAACTGCTTTGTGTGGGTTGGGGTGCGGGGAGAGTTAATTCTAAATATTCAAAGTCAGCCGCATTTAAATTATTCTTCAGTAGCTTAAATAAAAATTCTTTGGTGCGCGTATCGGTTGCCTTATCCCAATAATTCAAAATTGCCGCGCCCACCAACACCTTTTTGCTTGTCTCTG
>CAJBRS010000091.1 GCA_903958115.1 uncultured bacterium
GTCTCTAGCAAAGCATGCTAGGTTGTTGTGTTATAATGTGTCCATGTTTGATAAGACGTCTTTTAAATTAATTATTTGGTTTCTACTTATAATATTTGTTAGCTTTTTAATCTTTATTGCTATTGGTTATTATCGACAGGTTACTGAGCCGTCTTCTGCGGCAGTCATTATGTCGTAGAAGGGAAAGGGATTACATCATTTTCTATTTAAGTTTTTTTTAATTTTCCTTCATGCTCCACATGCTAAAAATGTGGGATGAAAATAAAAAAATATTTTTGCGCGGTTTTATCAACTTTATTAGTATCACTATATTTCGTAAGTCATCAAGCCTTAGCAAGCACAATCGTTGCTTCTAATATTGTTTCAGATACAACATGGACCAAAGAAAATAGTCCTTATTTGGTTCCTGCTGATCTTCAGGTCGCTTCTGGAACCACTTTGACCATAAATGCAGGGGTGTCAGTACTTTTTGCTACGAGCACATCTGCTCGGCTTGTTGTGTTTGGACATCTCAAGTCTGCTGGTACAGTTTCAGATCCTATATTATTTTCTTCGGTTGCAACTCTTCCAGGATCAACTCCTAGGATAGGGGACTGGGTTGGTCTTAATTTTGCTGAGGGAGCTACTGGTGATTTCAGCTTTACCACTATTAGCTACGCGTTGACTGGAACTATGTTTCAGAACGGAGTAAATACTTTGAGTAATGTCAGTTTTTTGCACAATGGTAATGCTTTTTCTGTGTTTGGCGGCAAAACAACAGCGACTAATATTATTAGCGATGATACTAATGATCAAAATGCGATCATGGCTTTTGCTCCAGCCGAGCTTAATATTTTAAATGCAACAACGACGAATGTCGGTGATTCTTTTGCTTTGGCTATTTATAATGCATCCACATCTATTTCACACGCAGTCTTTTCTGGAGGCAATAATAGTGGTATCGGTCTATACGGAGCCAGGACTAATTTACAGGATGTTTCGGTTAGTGGTTTTTCTGGGGATGGATTACAGGTCTTTGATTCGAATGGTACCAGTACCGTAGCCAATGTTTCGGATAGTCAATTTAAGAGCAATGCCGGTTTTGGTGTTAGAGTTTTCGACCCTTCTCCAAAACTTTTGGTATCCAGTAGTTTGATTTCTGGTAATGCTAGAGGGGGAGTAGTCAATTACTCCAGTAATTTAATTGATGCCCGCAGTAATTTTTGGGGTGATGTATCAGGTCCTTATAATGCGAATCAAAATGCGACCGGTACTGGTAATTCTGTTAGTAAAAATGTTCAATTTTCTCCTTGGCTTTCAAAATTTCCACCAATTCCTGAGGGTCCCGCCGGGTGTTGTTCTAATATAATTTTCTTTCCTGGGATTGAGGCTAGTCGTCTTTATAACACTGAGAATAATCAAGAAAAACGTTTATGGGAGCCAGGGGTATTTTCGTCATCGGCAACAATGAAACTTTCTCTAGATTCAAATGGCGATAGTACCGATTCGACAATTCATACAAAAGATATTTTAAAAAAGACAGATATTTTTGGGCCGATGGACCAGGATATATATCAAAAATTTTCAGATGATCTTGATGGCCTGAAAAGTAGTAAGAAAATAAATGCTTGGGAAGCCATTCCATATGATTGGAGACTTGATTTAAACAAGACTATTGATGATGGAATCAAGAATTCTAATGGTAGTGTTACTAATATCATCGACGAACTACATAAAATAGCGAGCTCTTCAAAGACTGGAAAAGTTACTTTGGTGTCTCATAGCAATGGGGGTCTTTTGATAAAGCTTTTGATTGCTAAGTTGGCTGAAAAGAAAAATACTACTGGCGACAAGACAATAGATTTGATTGATAAGGTGATAATGGTGGCTACACCGCAAATTGGCACTCCAATGGCAGTAGGGGCTCTTTTGCATGGTGATGATCAAGATATTGCTGGAGGTGTTGTTCTTAGTGCCAAAACAGCTCGTACGATAGGTCAGAACATGTCGGGCGTTTACAGCCTTCTTCCTTCGTCTGCTTATTTCTCTACTGTCAAAACTCCTATCGTCACATTTGATCAGTCGGTAAAAGATATTATGAACGCATCTTCGTATGGCGATTCGATAACAACAATCAGCAAACTCCAATCTTTTCTTTTGGCAAAAAATGATAAAAGAAAAATTCCCACCACTGGAGACCTTGTCGACCCTGCTGTTTTGAATAGTAAGCTTCTTAAAGATGCCAACAATATTCATTCATTAATAGATGATTTGTATTTTCCAGCTTCGACGACAGTGTATAAGATAGCAGGTATTGGGGTTGATACTACTCAAGGAATTTCTTACAAATCTGATGGCTATTCCTCTTTCAAGCACGATTTAAACAAAACAATAATGGGAGATGGTACCGTTGTCGATAGCAGTGCTCTGTATGGCGATGGTCAAGGGTATCATGTAAATCTTTATCAAAAAATGCTCGACTCAAAGAAAACCTATACACACCAAAATATTATGGAAATGCCAGAAGTAGAAACCTTAATAAATAATTTGGTTAAGGGTGACGATTCTGCAGTAACTTATGTTAGTAAAATTCGTGATAATTTGAATTCTAAGACGTTGCAGATTAGCTCACATTCACCAATCTCTCTAGATATTTACGATAATCAGGGCAGACATGTGGGGCCATCAACTCATGCTAGCTCAACCTCCGATGTTAATTTTTATGACGAAGAAATTCCCGGGAGTCACTATTATGAAATAGGGGAAGAGAAATATGCCATCTTGCCAGTCGGAGGGTATTATACGGTTGCGATGCAGGGTCTAGGTATAGGAAATTTTACTTTAAATCAGGCTACTTATGCTGACGATGTTAAAATTAATAGTGCGGATTTTGTGGATTTGCCGGTGACACCGATGACGGAGGCTTCACTTGTTATTAATTCTACAAGCACTGATTCTGTTGGAACAAGTAATTTATCAATCGATTCTAATGGTGACGGTAAACCTGATTTAAACATTGCCCCAACTTCCTCTTCTAGTCCTCTGGTTGTCCTTCAAAATTTAAAGAATGTTATTGCTACATTCGGGCTTAAGATAAAGGTCCAAGATGAAATTTTTATGAAGATCGATAGATTAGCAGATCTGATTAAAAAGAATAAAATAAAACAAGCCGATAAAAGATTAAAAATTTATCTTAATCAAATGTCTAAAATAAATTGGCACAAGAAGGCTGTTACAGCAGATATAAAAAATATTATTATAGACAACCTAAATAACATCTTGGAAGATCTTCAATCATGAGAAAAATATATGTTATCGATTATTTATTTGGATTTATGTTTTTGTCGGTTGTTTGGGTGTTTCTCAGTGGTTTTTTCTTAGCGGGGTTTTGGTTTGCAGGACCTCTTTGTTTGTTTCCTGTCTTTATCCTGTTTTTCTTGGTATTTCTCGCCAACCTGATTATCTGTCTAATCAAATGTAGAAAGATCAACACAATAGAGCTTATTTATGTGTGCTTTTCTGGGGTTTTATTTTTGGTAGATTACTACTTAATCTTTATCAGTCATATATTAGACATCAATTTGCACATTGGTTGACACTATTAAATAAATAAGTATTATTACCGGTACAAGGCCAAAGACAAGAGGCAACCCCAGCAAAGGCTAGGGAATAAGCCCTCTCGAGGTTTTTCTACCGAGATGTTCGGCCTTTAACAGGGTCGATTTTTTTGTTTTAACTAAAAACAAGTATGCCTATATCAAAAAATAAAAAGCAAGAAATTTTTAAAGATTTAGCTGATATTGTTAAGGAGGCTAAATCATTAGTGTTCGTTAACTTTCATGGAGTTAATGTTACTGACGCTACAGCTCTTCGTCGAAGTTTAAAAGACAGCGGTGTGAATTACATCGTTGCTAAGAAATCTTTAGTGAAGAAGGCTGTTACTGACCATAAAATTCCAGGCGAGATGCCATCTTTAGATGGGGAACTCGGTCTAGCTTATGGAGATGATTTAATCGCTCCAGCTAGGGAAGTTTATGATTTCCAAAAGAAACTTGATAACAAAATTGCTATTTTGGGAGGAGTTTTTGAGGGGGTCTTCAAAAGCAAGGAAGAAATGTTGTCTATTGCCACCATTCCTTCTATTCAGGTTTTGCGTGGTCAGTTTGTAAATCTTATCAACTCTCCTCTGCAGGGGTTGGTCATCGCTCTTAACGCAATTGCAGAAAAGAAACAATAATTACTAATTTAATCGTCTTAAAATCATGAGTGAAAATACAAATACAGGAGATGCTGTTGTAGCAACTCCATCAAAGTTCAAAGAAATTGTCGGAGCTATTGAAGAAATGAGCGTGCTTGATTTGCACGAACTTGTTAAGTTCTTAGAGCAGAAATTCGGTGTTTCAGCTGCCGCTGTAGCTGTAGCCGGACCTGCAGCCGCTGGTCCTGAGGCTGAAGAAAAGTCAGTCTTTACTATAAACCTAACTGATGCCGGAGCTACAAAGATTGCTGTCATTAAGGTGGTTAAGGAAGTCTTGGCTCTTGGTCTCAAGGAGGCTAAGGATCTTGTTGATGCCGCTCCTAGCGTTCTAAAGGAGGGTGTTAAGAAAGAAGATGCTGAGGCTATAAAGAAGAAGATTGAGGAAGCTGGTGGTAAGGTAGAGTTGAAATAACACCAAATAATACATAACAAAATACCCTTATTTAGAGACCGCTCCGGGGCGCTTGCCCGAGTCTTAGTCTCCAAATAAGGGTATTTTGTTATGTATTATTTGGTGTTATTATCTATTGTATGGAAACACTAGAAAAACTATTCGGATCGTCTGCTCGAATTAAAATGATGAGACTTTTTATATTTAATCCAGATAATATTTTTGATTCTAAGACGATTGCTAAAAAGACGAGGGTTAAGTCAGACACTGTTCGTCGAGAAGTCTCACTCCTTATAAGTTCTGGTTTAATAAAGAGAAAAACAACTGGCTACGCTCTCAATCAAGGCTTTGATCTCCTCCAACCACTCCAATATTTACTAACTTTTAACGGACCAATTGCCCCGGAAGATTTGATTAAGAGGGTCGGTAAGTCTGGTCAGATAAAACTCATAGTAATATCAGGCATCTTTACTGAACAATGGGACGGACGGGTAGATCTGCTTATAGTGGGTAACAAAATACGGAAGAGTCTTTTGGAGGGAATTCTGAGAGGTGTAGAGGCAGAGGTGGGGAAGGATCTTCGTTATGCAGCCTTAGATACTGTTGATTTTACTTATCGTTTAGGTATTGGAGATAAGCTAATAAGAGACGTCTTTGATTATCCACATAAGGTCATTTACGATAAAATTGGACTATCCCATTAATGATATAATATTAAGAAGGTTAATTTATTAATTAATTAAATTATAAACATTATGGTGTTAAACACATGGAGTGATGTAATAGTGGCTTCTTTCCAAAACCTATGGTTTGGAGTGATAAATTACATTCCTAATATTGTAATAGCTATTATAGTATTTGTTATCGGTTGGGCTGTTGGGGCATTTGTTGGTAAGCTTGTTGAACAATTATTTAAAGCTATAAGAGTGGATATCGCTCTTCGAAAGGCAGGAGTTGAAGAGATTCTTAATAAAGGAGGTCTTCTTCTTAACTCAGGGAAGTTTGTTGGGGCTTTGATAAAATGGTTCGTTGTGGTTGTTTTCTTGATTGCAGCTTTCAATGTCCTAGGCCTTGTGCAGGTAACAATGTTCCTAGAGCAGGTTGTTCTTGGATATTTGCCTAACGTTATTGTTGCTGTTCTTATTCTTTTGGTTGCTGTTGTTATAGCTGAGACTATTCAGAAGATTGTTTCTTCTTCTGCTCGAGCCGCTGGTGTTCGTCAATCAAATCTACTAGGAAGCATCGCAAAATGGGCTATCTGGATCTTCGCTATCCTAACAGCTTTATTTCAGCTTGGTATTGCCGCTCCATTCATTCAAACCATCTTTACAGGCGCTGTAGTGGCTATTTCTCTTGCTCTAGGCCTTTCTTTTGGCCTTGGTGGACAAGATGCTGCTGCTAGCTATATTGAGAAGGTTAAGGGTGAAATTTCCGATAGAAAATAGGTCTAATAACTTGTGGATAAAATGAGGAAAAACCGCCCTTAAATAAGGGCGGTTTTCCTTTTAAAAAAGATTTGACATTTATTTTGATTCCTATATACTACGAATCACGACTGAAATTATGTTACTAATCACCAAATTTAAGCGGCTTAAATAACAGCTATTTTAACTGTTGTTTTACAAAGACCGCGGAAAAGCGGTCTTTTAGTTAACATAAGAATGATAGCAATTTGAAAATTCCATCCTGTCACAGTACACCTTTTAATTAAAAGGGTCTTTTAGTTACTGTAGACAGAAGGTAACTTGTTATCGGCCGGAGAGCCGTAACAAGAATTGTAAGTAATAATTGTGGTTTTTGAATTTCCTAATAGGAAATTTAAGAGCATATGGTGGATGCCTTGACTCTAAGAGGCGATGAAGGACGTGGCGTAGCAACGATATTCTTCGGGGAGGTGCCTAGCAACCTTTGATCCGGAGGTCTCCGAATGGGGAAACCCTACAGACTTGATCTGTAATTCTGTCATTAAGGCAGAATGTATACCTGGGGAAGTAAAACATTTCAGTACCCAGAGGAAAATAAAACAATGGTCGCAAGACCGATATTTCCTAAGTAGCGGCGAGCGAAAAGGAAAGAGCCCAAACCTAACCTTCCAATAGAGTGCACTCTGTGCATTCTATTGGGCGGTTGGGGGTTGTAAGGTAACAATGCGTATTCATACGGAAGAGTTACAAAATATAAGATTAATAGAACGCGCTGGAAAGCGCGGCCCTAGACGGTAATAGCCCGGTACATGAAAATCTTATATCTCTTATTGTTATTCTTGAGTACTTCGAGACACGTGTGGCTCGGAGGAATCCGCCGGAACTAACCGGCAAGGCTAAATACTCTTAGAGATCGATAGTGAACTAGTACCGCGAGGGAAAGGTGAAAAGTAGCCCGGTGAGGGCAGTGAAATAGACCTGAAACCATATGCTTACAAGGAGTCGGAGCGGGCATCACAGTGTGTTTGATTTGTATCGAACATAATGTGATGTCCGTCACGGCGTGCCTATTGAAGAATGAGCCAACGAGTTGATGTGTGCTGCCCGGCTAAGTCCTTATAAGGGATGGAGCCATAGGGAAACCGAGTGTGAATAGCGCGTTTGTAGTACACATCAGACCCGAAGCCAGAGCGAGCTTGCCATGTGCAGGGTGAAGTTTATCGAAAGATAGATGGAGGCCCGAACCCGTTTGTCGTACAATGCATTGGGATGACATGTGGTAAGAAGTGAAAAGCTAATCGAGCCTGGTAATAGCTGGTTCTCTCCGAAATAGCTTTTGGGTTAGCGTCGTATGTTCCCCTTGGGGGTAGAGCACTGGAAGGTCTCAACAGGTCGAAAGATCGTGAGACCTATCAAACTCCGAATACCAAGGATTAAAAACATGGCAGTAAGACCACGGGGGCGAAGCTCCGTCGGTCAAAAGGGAAACAGCCCAGATCTCAAGTTAAGGTCCCTAAGTATAGATTAAGTGTAAGCGA
>CAJBRS010000092.1 GCA_903958115.1 uncultured bacterium
ATATTTCTCCAACTTATCTTTGTGATTTGTTGGCGAGCATGGGTCACCGTTTTTGATTTCACCGAGTTCGTGGAGGAGACACATCATTACCACTTTGAGAACATCGAGGTAGGGGAAGTAGAGCTCACATATAAAGATAGCGAGCAGTGTCATTCCGAAACTGTGGTCGGCGACACTTTCACAGAATTCTTCTCTTATATCGCGTCCCTTTCTGAGCCAGCCTTGTCGATAAAGTTGTTTAAGATGGTTGATTTGAAAGTATAGAACAATGATTGGTTGGACAGACTTGCCAGCCAATAGGTTGGCAGGATTACTGTTTTTAGTTTTCATTTTTATCCCAATATACTCGGTTCTTTAGATTTGTCGAGACGCAAGCCTTAGCGCTGCGGGAGATACTCAAATATGGCTTCTATGAGGACTATCTCCCGCAGCGCTAAGGCTTGCGTGTCCAAATCTATTGTGCTACGATATCGCAACATGTTAAAAATACGATTACAAAGAACAGGACGAAAGCACCAGCCAACATTCAGGCTTGTTTTGACTGATTCTAAGAACAGCACAAAGAGCGGTAAGTTATTAGAGGTTTTAGGCTCTCATGACGCCCGAAATGATAAGAATACAGCCATCAATGCTGATCGAGTGAAACATTGGCTAAAGCAGGGTGCCAAGGCTACTGGTACTGTTCACAATCTTTTGGTTTCAAACAAAATTATCGCTGGAAAGAAGATAAACGTTCTCCCTAAGAAAACCGTTGCAAAGAAGGAAGAGGAAGCTCCAGTTGCGCCCGTAGCTGCTGCACCAGTTGCCCCTGTAGAGGCTGTGGCGCCAGAAGTTACTCCAGAAGCCTAGTTAATTCTAAAATTTAAATAAACATTTTATAAAATCCCCATGAAGAAGGGGATTTTATTTTTACATTGACATATCCAGCAAATACACTAAAATTAGTTTATTATTGGTTAATTTTTGATAAACACACATGAACGAAAAAGACGCACAGTTTCTAGATTCTTTAATTAAATCACTAGTTGACAAGCCAGAGGCTGTTAAGATTGTTAGAACCGTAGACGAGATGGGCGTACTGATGACTCTTACTGTAGATCCAGCAGACATGGGTAAGATAATTGGCCGACAAGGAAACACAGCAAAAGCTATCCGAACATTACTGCGAGTAGTAGGAATGAAAAACAATGCTCGTGTAAATCTAAAAATTAACGAGCCAGAGGGTGGAGCAAAACCTCGTACAGATAAGACTGTCGATGAAGCTATGGCAGATTTAAACATCGCCTAAGTAAAGACTCAATTTGATTAAGTGAAAAAATCGTGGTACTTTAATACCACGATTTTTTCGTATAAATATGAATTTTCATGTAATCACATTATTCCCCGAGAGCTTCGACTCATATATCAATGAGTCGATTTTGGCGCGCGCTCAAAAAGAGAAAAAAATCTCTGTGAAATTCTATGATCCACGTAGTTTTGTAAAAGCCACTGGTGCACAAAAGAAAAACAAAAAACCATATCTAAGAATAGATGATAAGCCATACGGTGGTGGCCCAGGGATGGTTATGCAGGCCTTGCCAATAATTAAAGCAATCGAAAAGGCAAAATCAAAAGCTGGTAGTAAGACAAAAATTATTTTCCTTTCACCATCCGGAAAACAGTTTGACACTGATTATGCTAAAAAAGCCGTTCAAAAATACACAGACATCATCATCGTCTGTGGGCGTTACGAGGGGATTGATGCTCGCATAAAAAAAATCTTCAAGATGGAGGATGTGACAGTTGGGCCATTTGTGCTGACTGGTGGGGAATTGCCAGCAATGATCATTATTGATTGTCTGTCCCGTCAGATCGAGGGGGTGCTTGGGAACTTTAATTCTTTGGAAGAGTCACGTATTTCGAGTAGGGATGTATATACTCGTCCGGAAAGTATAAAGTACAAAGGGAAAGAGTATAAAGTGCCTAAAGTGTTAGTCTCTGGCCATCATAAGAAAATTGACGAATGGCGCGCAAAACAGGGTAATAAGTAATCTGTATGGGGTGTGTAGGGGTTGACATGGTGAATTATATACGTATAATAGCCCTAATTCGCATCTGATTGTGTCTCGGGGGAAATTGAATAAAAATTTATAAGCGCCATCAAAGACGAGCTTTTTTTGTCTTTGGTTTTAATAATTTTGAAGCACTATGTTCAAAAAACAAAAGTACTTCGGCAATTTCAAAAAGCCTTTGGCTGAATTGCCCAACATGGTGGAGGCTCAAAGTACCTCCTTTAAGTGGTTATTAGAGACAGGTTTAAAAGAAGTCTTCAGTGAGTTCTCGTCTATAAAAGATTATTCATCTAAAAAGTTTGAATTAGATTTCACTGGTTTTGAGCTAGACAAGCCAAAGTTTGATGAAACCTATGCTAAGGAAAACAAACTTTCCTTCGAGGCTCCCCTCAAGGTAAAAGTCAATTTAAAAAATAAAATTGCCGGCTCTTCAAAAGAGCAGGAAATTTTCATGGCTGATTTTCCAGTCATGACAGATCACGGTACATTTATCATTAATGGTATTGAACGAGTAATTGTCCCCCAATTAGCTCGTTCATTCGGCGTATTCTTTACTTCTCAAGAATTAAAGGGCCGAAACTTTTTTGGAGCAAAGATCATTCCTTCCCGTGGCGCATGGGTTGAGATTGAATCTGATCCAGATGGTGCCATCTATGTTCGTATTGATCGCAAGCGAAAGTTCCCAGTAACTTCGCTTCTTCGTGTTTTTGGTGTTGGTGATGATAAGGCTATTCTTTCTAAATTCACAGATAATCTAGAGGCTAGAAAAGCTGTTGAAATTTCCCTTGCAAAGGATCACGCAAAGACTATTGATGATTCTTTTATTGAAATTCACAAGAGACTCCGTGATGGTGATTTAGCTACTGTAGAAAATGCTAAGGAATTTATCGGTAGTATTTTCGGTGAAGAGCGTTATGACCTATCTCGTGTAGGACGATTCCGTTTCAATAGTCGCTTCGGTAAGCCAATGACAGAAAAGGAACTTGAGAAAAAAACTGTTTCTCTAGATGACCTTGTTACTATCATTTCTCACGTCATCTTCTTAAATAACCACCCTGAGGCTGTAGCCGATGATATTGATCACCTCGGATCACGACGTGTCCGATATGTTGGAGAGCTTCTTCAGCAAAAGATCCGCGTTGGTATGTCACAGATCAAGCGAAACATTCAAAATAGAATGTCTATTATCGACACCGACGCTACATTGCCGGTGCAATTTATTTCTCCACGACCCCTACAGGCTCGTATTAAAGAATTTTTCACTACAAACCAGTTGTCACAGTTCATGCAGCAGGAAAACGTGTTGACTGAAATTGAACACTTGCGAACCATTTCCGCTCTTGGTCCTGGAGGTCTTACTCGTGAAAGAGCAGGCTTTGAGGTTCGTGACGTTCACCCTTCTCACTACGGAAGAATTTGTCCAATCCACACACCTGAAGGTCCAAACATCGGTCTAGTACTTCACCTTTCTACATATGCTCGCATCAACCACTTTGGAATGATCGAGACACCTTATGTAAAAGTAAAAAATGGAAAGGTAACTGGCGAAATTCAATATTTGAACGCTCTTGAAGAAGAGGGTTACAAGATTGCTCACGCCGCTACAAAATATGATGAGAATGGAAAGATCACAGAAGAAAATGTTGAGGTTCGTATTAAGGGTATTCCAGGATTAGTTTCACCTGATAAGGTTGATTATATTGACGTTGATACCACACAAGCTTTCTCTGTTGCGACAAACATGATTCCGTTTTTGAACCATGATGATGCCAACCGAGCACTCATGGGATCCAACATGCAGAAGCAGGCTACACCTTGTATCTTGCCTG
>CAJBRS010000093.1 GCA_903958115.1 uncultured bacterium
GCTTGGGAAATTCCCCAACCTAATGCAGATACAAGAACTAAAATGCTTAGCATCCTGATCGATTCGGCCTTCCAAGAACGTTTCTTAATAACAACCTTTTCGACCACGACTATATTGGATTTTTGCTTAGGGCGAAGATCAAGTGTTTTATTCATATAGCGTTTATTGTAGCATTAAGGAAAGTTTGCGCCACATCACAGGTGTGGATAACGCGCATCATTTCGTTTTTCATTATCACAATAGCATTTCGCTATGCGCAAAAACATTCGATGAAAAATTGTCACCAGAACAGACATTTCAGAAAGTTCTGAAATGCAAATCAATATCACTGCACTTATGCACAATACTGAGCCAGCACATCGCAAACCAACAAACTCACAAAATTATCTTCCCTCACGAGTGTGATAGAAATTACTTTCCCGCAGACTTCACCGAGCGTTCGAGAGCGAAAAAGGCGGGGCCGATGGATGGTGCAACCGCGACGTGTTTTTCGCCGTCGTCATTGTGCGCCTCTGCGACATAGCGGGTACGGCCCACGCGGTCAGTCAGGCGAACATGCTGCCACGACCAGCCTGATTCAGCCAACCGCTCTGCAATACGCTGCCAGTGTGTGCCTGTTTTCATTTCAAAATATTTTACCATCTAGCCAGGAAAGAAAAACCTGATTTTTTGAAATTTTTCCCCTTCCCTCCTTTCCTGTTTTCCGATAAAAGGATTTTTCCTCCAGAATATGAAGAACCCTTTTTCTTCAAAGAAGGCCGATGTGATCAGCCATTGGTATGCGCTGGTGCCGGATTTCCAATCCTCAACGCAGGAATTCTACGCGAGCGTTGAAAAAGAATTGGAAGCCCGAAAGGTGCCTGATCTCGAAATATCGCGGGTGGAGTTTGCAGAGGGCGGGTTGCTTTCCGCGAAGCGCGAATATCTGCGAATGACGCGAGAGCGTCTTGTCTTTGACATCTGCGCTGCACCGTTTGGCACATCCTACTTCTATTCGCTCCGATTTGCAGAACTGCCTTCTGTCGTGAAGCTCTGGCAGATCGTGTTGTTTTTGTTCCTGCTTGGTATTTCGCTCGTTATCATCTTGCAGCTTTTTGGAGGGTTCTTTGGCTGGCTTGTTTTCTTTCTGCTTATCGGGTTGGGCATTTATTCAGGCCGGAATGCTGCCTCAATGGGCATTGATGCCGCGCTGATTAAAACCCCGGTCATCGGCCCGATTTACGAGAGGTTTTTTCGCAAGGAGACGTATTACCGGATCGACACCCGGCTGATGTATCTCGAAACCATTGATGCCATCGTGAAGGGTAGAGTGGAGGAAGTAACTTCGGCAAAGGGAATAAAATTGCTTTCGATCAAACAGTACTCGCCCATTTTTGATGATCTCTACAAGCCGACGTTTCTAAAGTCGGCACCTCCCCAAAACCCTGCCGATGGCGTGGCTTGATGAACAACTGACGGAGCAGTTCTACGCATGGGAACTGCGTGGCCGGGGATGGCAGATATATGATTCGCCTGTTGTCGTTGAACCGCCGTTTCGCTCGTTTTATGGGCACTTTGTTCCTTCCCCACAAGCCGTTGATGATGGCAGAAAACCAACCGCGATCAGTTCGTTTTTTGAACGGTTTCGGAAAAAATTGGCACCAGAGAGAAAACAGGCAGCCGAAGAATGCCCGCCCGAGGAAGAACCAGAGCCGACATGGTTTGTCCGGGATTCCTTGCAGGAGATCGCCATTACCCTTCCTTCAAATCTCCAAACGCCCCGAGATACATTCGAGCAGTTTCTTTTCAATCTCTCGAATTGCCGCGAGTCGGTTGCGTTTGAACTTTTGGGAACAAGCGAAGCGGTCACTCCCCTTTTTGCGGCGCATCCATCCGACAGCAAGCTCATACACCGTCAGCTTGGAGCGCATTTTCCAGAGGTGGTGCTGACACCTTGTGAAAACAAACTCGCTGATGCGTGGACGGAATCAGCAGAGACGGCCATTATCGAATTCGGTTTGGAAGACGAATTTATGTTGCCGCTTGCCGTTGGAAAAATCGACGGCTTCATTGGAATCACAAGTGTCCTTTCAGAATTGGAACAAGGTGAGACGGGATTGTTTCAGATTCTTTTCCAGCCAGTTCGTGCGCCGTGGGGCGAGAGCATGTTGCGGGCAGTGACCGACAATGAGGGCGATGCGTTTTTCTTCAATCGCCCGGAGATACTTCCGGCAACAAAACAAAAGCTCTCCCGTCCGCTTTTTGCAGCGGTTATCCGCCTTGCCGCCAAGAGCGATGATCTTGAGCGGGCATGGCAGATCATTCGTGACATGGCGGGGGCTACCGCATCACGACAGCCGGTGGATGGAAAAAAGAGATCAAACCAGAAGACGAATGGGGCACGGTGGAATGTCCTGCCATCGTCAGCGCGGAACTGTTTGACCGGGTTGCAGCAATCCTCGAAGAACAGACCAAGCCCGTCCGCAAACCCGGCAAGAAGCCGGTGCATATCTTCGCGGGACTGCTCAAGTGCGGCTGCGGCGGAAAGATGTATGTCTACACCCGGAGCCCAAACTACACGTGCGCCAAGTGTAAAAACAAAATCGGCGCGGCGGTGCTTGAGGAGATTTTTGTCGGCAGCATTGGAGAAAACCTCTCCGATACCGAGCAAATCGCCGCTCACCTTGAACGCTCCCAAGCAAAGATTGCCGAACGTAACGAAAGTTCAGAAGCCATCCGTGCTCAGTGCGAAAACCTGCGGGCGGAAATGAAAAAACTCTACGATCTCTACATGGCCGGTGGCCTCAGTGTGGAGCAATTCAAAGAACTGAACACTCCTCTATATGACCGTTTCGGTCAGCTTTCCGCCGCGCTTCCCAAGATCGAAGGCGAAGCCGCCGCACTCACCGTTGACAACCTCTCAGTCGATGCCATCGCTCACGAAGCGCGCAACCTTGCTGCCTTGTGGCCGACCCTTGACACCGAAGGAAAGCAACGCCTCGCCACCGCCATCTGCACCGAGGTTATCATTCCCGACAAAGACCCCGAAGCCCCCATCGAAATTGTATTCGCCCATTCTTCATCCCCAAACCACCCAAAGCATGAAGCCCCGGTTCACATCGGGGCCAACTCCCCCGCATCACCTTCAGAAAACTTCTCCGAAGTTTCAAACCCGCTAAATTCCCAACGTGACCTTGGGGCAGCGTTGGGAATTTGTGCATGGGTTGTAAGGCAATATATCCCATTGAAACGCAGGGTTTTGCAAAACTGTCATTACCATATGGTCGCCTTCCATGCGAACAGCAAGCCCAAGACGCTCATTGAGGCGGTTAGGGCTAGGCGGATATCGCTCGGGATCAGTCTTCGGCAATTTTCCGAAATTATCGGGAGAAACATGTGGTCTATTTCGGAGTGGGAAACTGGTCGCGCCCTTCCGAGGGCAAGCGGCAGAAAGTTGCTGGTCAGTTGGCTTGGCTACGATCCCGAGACAAAAGCCGACATGTAAAACCTCACGTAAAGGCAGGCATTAGTCCCGCCATCGTACGCGATGGTGGCCTTCGGAACGCATCCATTTGATGCAAGATGCCTGGCTCCCGGAATTCGCAGCCAAGGCATTCAAAGAACACTGGGGCGGAATTTTTGGGTCATGCGAAACGAGGATGACCAACGCGGGCATAGAGGCCGTTAACGGCGTTATCCAGGCCACCAAACGAATCGCCCGAGGCTTCCGAACGTTACCCTACCTTTCTATCCACTATATTTCAGACCCAAGCATATTCTCTACCTTGGCTTTTAATTTTTTTCCATTACCGTGGGTCAACAG
Organism: uncultured bacterium; assembly: GCA_903958115.1. Taxonomy (GTDB): domain Bacteria; phylum Patescibacteriota; class Minisyncoccia; order Phycocordibacterales; family CAWITU01; genus CAJBRS01. The sequence goes on from CAJBRS010000093.1 coordinate 3,803, forward strand.
TCCAAGATAGGATTGCACTGTCTCCCTCTTACCTTCTTTTAGCACTACCCCCCTAAACATCCTTCTTTTTGTCACGGTCCTTAAAACTCTGTGATCAGAAAAGTGGACCCATCCTAAAAAATCAACACCCGAAGCGAGCGTCTTTAGAAACAATTTGTCGGGATGTAGGTTAAGTTTAAGATGCTCTTCTAAAAAATCGGCAATCTTTGGGATTAACTCAATAAGCCAATCTTTATCAGTACTTAAAATCACAAAATCATCGGCATAGCGGATATAATACCTGGCTTTCATTTTATGCTTCATAAACTGGTCGAAGAGGTTCATATAAATGTTCACGAGAAGCTGACTTGTCAGGTTGCCGAGTGGTAAACCCTTCCCTTCCTCGGTAGAACGAAAACTTCCAACAATTTCAGACAACAATGAGAGCACATCTTTGTCAGATATACTTTCTCTAATGATTTCTGTAAGTATCTTGTGGTCTATCGAAGCGAAGAACTTTCGTATATCGCATTTCAATACCCAGACTGTCTCTTTTCCATTCCTAGAAACTTTATACCCAAAAGAATGAAAGGTTTTTAGTGCTTTGTGAACGCCTTTGTTTATCCTGCAAGAGTAGGATTGTGAAATAAAAGTCCTATCAAAAAATGGGTATAGGTTTCTGTATAAGGCGTGATGAAGGAGTCTGTCACGAACGCTGGCTTTATGGATACTTCTGGGCTTCGGGTCAGAGATATTAAATGCCTTGTATTCAGAGTGCTTATAATTTTTATTAGCCAAATCTCGATGAAGCGACAAAATGTTCTCCATCAAGTTTCTCTCAAAAATCTGAACGTCCTTTCTGGACCGTTTACCATTAACAAACTCTCTCCACGCCTCGAGGAGATTTTCGGTAGAAATGATATGCTGATAGCTATGAATAAACTTGATTTCAGTCATAACCATAAAGTTATCCCCCCACAACTCTTGCCGATTTTGCAGAAGGTAAAAAGTGCATATTTGCAGTGGTATGGTTATTACCAAACATTGCCGAAGTTACATAGACATTCTCTAGGTCAAAAAGTTGATACATTGTTTGTAGAAATAATTGAAGGCATTGCAATCGCAAGTTATCTGCCCAGAGCAGAAAAACAACCGTGGGTCAGGCTAGCGATAAGAAAGCTGGATACGCTCAAGATATTCTTGATGCTTCTCTGGGAGACAAAATCTCTTGATAACAAGAAATATATTGCTATATCAGAATACGTCAGTGAAGTAGGAAAAATGCTCGGTGGTTGGAATGGTCAACTTTCAAAACAAAACTCTCCCGTCATGGCGACGAGAGAGAAATGAAGTGAGTTGCGAGGAAGGACGAAGACGAAGCGGTTGTTGCCATTCCAGAAGTTGTCAGGGTTACCGTTGTTGCCGTTGAGGTACAACTTGCCATCGTCGTTACGCTTGACATTGAACACCTTGAGGTTGCCGTCCGAGTCGGTTATGTATAAAGTGTCGCCTGTTTCATCACCCCTTGAGTACTCTTGGGGTTGTATCTTATTCGGCATCTTAATGCCCTAACACCCTATACCAAGTATCTTCATTTTTTATTGAAGTTTCTGCATACACCACCCTATCTGAAGCCGTGACCGCAGATACTCTCGGCGTATGGATACTGGTTTCGGTAGTGGGAAGCCGTGACCGCCCACATATTCACCTACCACCACAATATAGCCTATCACAGTATAAAAAGAATAAAAAGAAAAGCCCCACACATCGCTGTGCGGAGCTTAGGGATACGCTATCCCCAAAGTTGCGGTCAAAGTTCCAAGGATCCAAAGAGACCAAAGGTTCCAAGACCGAAGTGCTACTTGCGAGGAAGGACGAAGACGAAGCGGTAGCCGCCATACCAGAAGTCGTCAGGGTCACCGCTGCTGCCGCCGAGGCACAACTCGCCATCGTCGCTACGCCCGACACGGAACACCTCGAGGTCGCCGTCCGAGTCGGTAATCGGTTCCATCCCGACGAGGAGCCATTCGCCTTTCGGCTGGTCCTTGTACTGCAAACGCAGTTGCGGACCGACTTCGTTCGGGCAGAGTTGGAGGCCGAGCTCGATGGCACGGTTGTAGATGTCCGAACGTTTGGCACCCTCTTTGAAGCCGAGGTCGGTCACGGTGACAAGTACGAGGTCCACTTCCGTTTCTTCGGTAGCCGCCGTGAAAGCGGGCTTGCCGAGGATGTCGTTCCCCCAGTCGCCGATGTACATTCCGCTCTGCTTAATGGCTTTGCGGAAGTCGTCTGCGTTTTTGGGACCAGTGCCGAGTTTGATGGTTTTCCATATCTTCCAGACCTTCGTAGCAGCCGAGACGACCATTTCGCCAGAGAGGAAGCGTTGAACGCCGTCTATTCCGCCGAGTTTGTTGATAATAGCTTCGATTTGTCCGAGGTTGAGTTCGTTGTATTTCATCTGTGTCCTTCTAATCGGTTTATAGCCGAGATGCTTCTCACTGCCCGTGAGTTGAGGGGTTGCCTCTGGCAACATTATTGCCAGAGGACAATCACAGATTGTGAGTAGTCATAGCCAGAAAACCTCATATTTTAAGGGCTTTTGGCTATGACCACTGTTTCGCAAGTAGATTGTTAAGGAGCTTATTCAGTCGCATTATACTACTATTGAGCTTATATGTCAATTGCAGGCGACCTTCATCCAACGGCGTGTGCATCAAAGTCGAGATTCCATACCGAACTCGATCCGTCATATTTCATGATCTCCTTATTAACGATAACGACCCGCGTTTGCTGCGGGCGGGGCTGAACCAACTCTCACCCGCTTCTATTACTGCCGCCTAATTTTCAAGCCAGGCGTCTGATCCAAAAGAAAAATAAACCAAACAAAAAACACCAGTTTCCTGGTGTTTTTTTTATAGGCACTTAGTCATGGTTTGATGATATGAGCAACAACCCTTGCAAAGTGCCTACATTCAGAATGTTAACAATATATTATAATATGTCAACGGTCTCCTGTGTATAAGTATCTAATTGAGGGTTTGTCGAAAAAGGAGGCTTTGTTGCTTACGTGCAGGTTGTTTCTGCATCAGTGACTCTGTTACGATTTAGAATGAAGTCCGTCGCCTTGGCTGCCTGATTTGCTGCCTTGACGATCCAGCGCTGGTGGTCTTTGTCCTTGAGGGCATCAAGCCAGCCCCGGAGATACGCGGCAGATTGTTCGTGATCGTCACGGACGATATCCGCTTCCATTCCCAGAAAAGCTGCTCCCATTTCGGCAACAAGTTCTTCTTGCGAGTAGAGTTCGCCACCGAAACCATCGTTTTCGATGACGGTTTTTCGGCTCAGACGGGATTCATGCCCGCTAGCATGAACAAGCTCATGAAAGAGTGTGAGGTAGAATGCCTCTCCGCTTTCAAAGTTCTTCAGCGCGGGCATGTCCACAGTATCCGTAGTTCGCCGGTAGCAAGCTCTAGCATGTCTTCCCTCCCGTATTACCGGTGGCGATGGCATGTCATTCACGATTGTCTCTGCCCGTGCAATCCTTTCCGGTTCGCCCATTTGAGGCTGACTCTCGACCGCCGGAAACTCAATACCCTCAATTTGCAGGGCGTTGAAGACCTTGTAGCCCTTGAGATAGGCGCTTTGTTTTTTCTCTTCCTCGCCTGCCCCATTTTCCTCATCCTTTTTCTTTTCAAACTTCCCATATTTCACGACGAGCGAACCATGCTCACCCTTTTTCACACTGCCCCCGCGCTGTTTGATCTGCTTCCAGGTCATCCAGTAGGGGGACGCGAAGCGCTGGATGCCGAGCAAAATGATGTTGATCCCGCGATACTCCAGCCCCGAATGAAAATTCCGGGGTTTGCCAATATGACGCCGCCACGGACAGTGCCAGGGGACGACGCCTTTTTCGAGTTGCGCAATGATGGTTTCTGTCACGAGCGTGTACGGATCAATGAACTGTTGATGATTCATAAAAAAACTCCTTTGTTTTGTGGTTGTCACGAGAAGTCCGCCTCACATGAGATGGACTTCACAGTGACAGCCACGAGGCGCATGCCTCAGACACGCCACTTGCTCACGAGGGATTTCCTTTTTTCCTGAACCTCCTGTGAAAGAACTGTGGATAATTCCCGCAAAGGGAATGCATTCGAATTCGGATTAGAATTGAAATTGAAATTAAGATTAGAATTAGAATGCGATGATCCTTCGATGCCTATGCCTAACTTTTGAAGGCCTATGGATAGCCTATCCGTTATTACCGTTGGAGCCCGTTTCATTTCGGCAATAATTCCCTGCCTGATCTTGGGATTGGTGTAATTTTGATACTTGATAAAATTTACCATTCCAATCCAGCCATTCCACCGAATGAGCTTCCCGCTTGTCTCCAGTGCATCCAACACGGCGTTCACTGCTTTCTCAGAAAATCCAGTGTCAAAAGCTACCCGTCTTAGGGGTAGCTCATAGACACCAGAAATGTTGGTGAGAGGATTGGTGAGAAGGTAAAGAAAGACCAGTTTTTCCATTGGCTTGAGACCTACTATGTAAGAATCATCCCAAAACTTTGTGTCAACGATCCGTTGCTTTGCCATACTTGTGCGCCCGTCTCCGTGTCGGCTGGCTCAATGCGTTGCCACCCAGGAGAGATCACGTAGATACATCCCCCAGCATGGTCGAGCAAAGACCAACCGACCGGCTTCGAGCATGGTTAAAACCTGATCACCCTTTCCTGTGCCTCAATACCCCGCAACCGTTGACAGACTGGACACGCGCACGAATGCCGGAGCAACCGCAACATCCAACGCTCAATGAATGACCGGAGGCCATGATTGCGTCGTTTGGCGGCTTCCGTTCCAATCGGCGCGTATTCCATTTCCTGTTTCTCTGGCATAGAAAAGTGATTAAGAACGCTGATAAAATCGACCACCCCTGTTTGTGCAGGGAAACATGCAGACCGTCGAACCCATCGAGACTCTAATAGTGTCTCTGGCTCCGTCTGCATGTTTCCCCAAGCAAAAAGCCGACCTTTTTTCACGCCCAGCTTTAATGCTTTTTTACCAAGCGCTCTTGACATCGGATAACTTATATTGTGCGACGTTACTATATTCTGTAAAAGCCCTCTCCCCCTAAGAATAAGGACATTTCTCAGCCCAGTCTTAGAATCTATGAGTTGCATGAAAATAACCCGTATGACATGATTCTGAAATGCCAGAAAATAAAGTAAAAGAATATTTTTCTCCTAAACGAGTCGCGTTATCATTAAGATATCCCTTTTTGGCATCCCCTATTCTTTTTACCAGAAGAGCTGTTCGAAAGATTGCCACAAAGATAAACCCGTCCATATCATTTAAAAAAGATTCTAATTTATTTAAATATATTGTCACTCGACATTCATCTCCATTGATACGCAAACTTGGTAACAGCGACATAAGACTACAAAGACAAAAAATCATAAATCTAAAATTGGCTTCTGAGATACTTGATGGAGTGATTATTCCACCAGGTAAAACCTTCTCGTTATGGAGTGCGCTCGGCAATCCGACACGCAAAAGAGGCTTCGCAGACGGAATGCTTCTTTCTAATGGAAAAGTACTGGAGGGAGTTGGAGGAGGATTGTGTCAGCTTTCAAATCTTTTGCATTGGACATTTTTACACACTCCGCTTGTTATTACAGAACGTTCTCACCATTCACGAGATGTTTTTCCTGACCACAATCGAACTCTGCCATTCGGAAGCGGAGCAACAATTTTTTATAACCTCATTGATCTCAGGGTCAAAAACACCCTATCAACCCCAATACAGATCCACCTATGGGTCGATGAAAACAATCTACGAGTACAACTTAGATCGCCAGAGATTATTCCCGAGAAATTTCATGTATATGAAAAAAATCACTTGTTTATAAGAGCAAAAGGAATCTGGTTTCGAATGAATGAGATATGGAGAGAAACCCTCATTGCAGGAGTCAAACAAAAAGATGAAAAACTGTACGAAAATTTTGCACCAGTCATGTACCCTGTCACAGATGAGTATTTATCGACGAATGCCTTTTCACACATCGTGTTATAATATGATTTAATATAACATCATGTACCTCAAACAACCCAAAGTAGTTCTCTTTTTTTTAATACTGATGATACTAGCAATTGGTATTTTTTTATATATCTATGGAAGTCGGACTTTAAACTATACAATCAACATCGCAGATAATCTCCCTGGTCAAAAAGTTGAATTTTCTTATGGTGAGCAGCCAGCATTATCTAATCCAGATTTTTTTGGAAAAGTAAAACAACAATTTATCGACAACAAGGCTAGTTTCATCGAAGCAGATCTGTCTGCAATGAAAATGCAGGTATACGATAATGGTAACTTGGTGCTAGAAGTACCCATCGCCACCAAGGGACAACCAGGATCATGGTGGGAAACGCCAGCTGGGCTTTATAAGATTGAAGCCAAAGAGAAAGCTCATTTTTCTACTATGGGGCACGTTTGGATGCCCTGGAGCATGAACTTCCAAGGAAATTTCTTTATACATGGAAAAACTTACTACCCTGACGGTTCCCCTACTTCCAAAACGTACACAGGTGGATGCATAAGACTCGACACCGACGATGCAAAAAAAGTGTACGATATAGTTGATGTTGGCACACCAGTCCTTGTATTCGAACAAGGATTCTCCCCCGACAACTTTACATATCCTGACTCCGCTCCCTCTGTAGCCGCTCCTATATATTTCTCAGCAGACCTAGAAAACAACCACGTATTCACAAGCAAGGATTCTACAGAAATTGTTCCTATAGCATCGATTACTAAATTAGTCACAGCATTAGTAGCAACAGAATATATTAATCTCGACAAGACAGCCACAGTCCCCAGAGAGGCCATAGTTTACACATCTAAAGCACGCCTTGCGCCCGGAGAACAATACACTATATACCAATTACTCTTCCCTCTTTTGATGGAATCTTCTAATGAGGCTGCGGAAACAATAGCTAGATACTATGGCAGAGATAATTTTATCAAACACATGAATGATAAGGCTGCCTCAATAGGTATGGCCCACACGCACTTCTCTGATCCTTCTGGAGCCTCAGAAGACAATGTTTCAACAGCAGAAGATCTTTTTATGCTGGCTAAATATATTTACAATAATAGAAGCTTCGTATTTAATATTACATCAGGAAAAATTAAAGCGAATGCCTACGGAGATAGCGGATTCGATAATTTAGGCAATTTCAACGATTTTATTGATAATCAATATTTCTTTGGTGGTAAAAATGGAAAGACGACAGCAGCTGCTGAAGCCAACCTATCGGTATTTGAATTTCCAGTAAATCAAACAAAAAGACCTATCGTGACAATAATCCTCAAATCCCCCGACGAAAAGACCGATTCAGAGACACTAATCAATTACACTCTCAATCATTTTTAAATAAAAAAAACAGGGTCGCTCCAAAGATTGGAACGACCCTGCCAAGAATCAGGCGAAGAGATTACTCAGATCACCGCGCCGTAGCAAACTGAAACTCCGACACGGATTTGGGGATTTCGCCGATCAGCCGGTAGCAATCCGTGGTGCCGTGACGACGGAATTTTTCGATGATCCTATTCTCGATCAAATAGTCAATCAGGCCCAGCATGACGTGGCGGAATTTGGCCTTGGCCAAAGCCATAATCTGGCTGCGGCCGAGACCATCAGGATTACTGTGGTACATTGCTCGAAGTTGCTCGAGCGAATGATTGATGAACTCTTGCAGAGATTTTCCCTTGTGGGGCTTCCTGACAATTTTGCCACGAGCCGCGGGGGCCTTATTGCTTACTGCTTTTACCATATTCTATTTTTTTCCTCTTTCGTTCTTGGTTGTTTTACTTATCAGACTTACTTGTTCTTTCGAACTAAGTTTCGTATAAACTCTAACAGACTTTTGTATAAATAGCAAGTATCTATACCCTTCCATACTTATCCTCTAGCCTCACAATGTCAGACTCATCAAAATCACCAAAAGCAATCTCCAAAATCTTTGCTGGTGTTTGATTTTCAGCCTCAACGCTGATCCGATGCAACTCATTTTCATTTATAAAAAATTCGTCTCCGACAAACGCTTCCTCTATCTTATTACCAACTTGTATCGTTGGATTACCCTCTAAAACTTTCCAAAATTCACTCCTGTTAGCATGTTTTTGTAAACTAAAAGCCTCTCCCGCCTTAACTATTAAAATTTTTACAGTAACCTTCTCATTCATAATAAACTGTTCAAATCCTCCCCAAGGCTTAGAGATATTAACAATGTTCATGATTATAAAATTATATACTTAATAATATTTTTTGTTTCCTCAACATTCTCCACCTTTACACTTTCCACACCAGCCTGCAATGCCGCATAATCATTTCCACCGGGGAAAATAGCGTCACCTACAAACCCTAAATCCTCTTTGGATAATTTTAGGTACTGACAAATCTTCCCAATAGCATAAGCTTTGTCTATCCCCTTCCTGGTTACGTCTATGGAAGTGGCCCCGCCAATTCTTACAGAAAATTCTGGAAGCAAAGGATCTAAAATATTTTTTATTGCAGTCCTTTTTTTCATATCAGGATCCCAGGCAGATTTTTGATCAAGAGGCGCTTGTTGGCCAAGAGCAGAAAATGTCATTTGGGTTGTACGGTCTTCTAAAACCTCCCCAAAAGTTTTTGTTGGAATAATTTCCGAAATACTTGCCACATTTTGAGCAATGGTAAAAGCTTGCTTAATCTTTTCTTTTTCTTCGTTTAGTAAAGCTTCTTTATAAACCTCCAACCACTCTTTGCCATCGAAACGATAATAAGCACTACCGTTTGTTGGAAAAAGATGTAGATTATTTAAAAAGGTATCAGGTGGTAGTCTGTTGACATCCTGTAGTTCCATCTGGTCCACTGTCCCACCAGATACAATTGCAACTAGTTTCTTTTTAAGTAATTCTGAAAAAAGCTTGGCCATTTCTACATCAATAGCTTGCTTGCTTAAGGCCAACGTCCCGTCAAGGTCAAAAACTATACACTTTTTATTTTTTAATTGAGGATATTCCATATTTGAGGGTCTTCACTTCCATCTATTTTAAATACTGCTACGCCCTTGAGAGAATAGGCTCTAGCAAGTCTTATTTTATCAGAAATAGATCCTGCGTCAGAAATTGAAACGTAATGAAGCACACTAGGAGCAGTACTAGAGGCAACCATATAAGCAAACCCGAGCTCCCCAGCGCTATTTCTTGTAGGAATTAAACTCTTAGACTGAGCCAAAGCCATGGCGTCATTATAGGCGATACTTTTTGGATTAGTATAGGAATAGCTATTTCCATTTTGAACAACTGTATAATCTCGAGCATAGGTAGCTACCGCCAAGACAATTTTTTTCCTATTGATAGTACCAAGTGTCTCCATAATAACCTTTTTGACCCAATCAGTATCAGATATAGGAGCATAATAATTCAATCCCCCACCCTTACTCTTATTTAAAACAATATCAACATTATACTGATCGTAAGCCATGATGCGCACTTCATCGCAATATTGATTAATCACTGAAAAATCATTAACGTAAGAAGTCGTCTTAGGGGCAACCACGAAACGTGAGCTAAGCGGAGTACGAGCCTCAATAGAGCAAGTCATGATTTTCTTTTTTGCATGAAGGGCTGTTCCAAGCTGTTTCAGAAAAGCAGAAAATCCGGCCTTTGTTGCCAATGTTTTATTTTCATAGTCAATATCAATTCCAGCAAAATTATGTGAAGTAACAACAGACATGATTTGTTGGACATGACTAGTTCGAAGCTTGGTATTAGAAAGAACATTGTAGATAGAGAAAGAATCAGACCAAGCAACCGTAGGAATGATTTTTATCCCAGAACTAGAAGCTGTTGTAAAAAGACCCGTCCAAGGAGATTGATCTATTAGAGCTGTGTCAGCCAAGGTACCATCAGATCTTACGGTATAACCAAAAGGACTGATTCCCACAAAGGAATTCAGGTGAGGCAGTATATCCGCAACAGACGCATCTTTCTTCCAATATGCCAACCACGTCGAATAAGAAAGACCACTCGGAGCTACAGCGGCTAGAGAAAGAGAAGGAACAACCAAAATAAATAAAGCTACCGCAAAGAAAAAATATCTCTTTAAAATTACCATATGTTGCCATTATACAACACCTTACGACAAAAGGCGCTCCAATTAACTTGGAACGCCTTTTGTCTAGAATTTCTCCTATTTTAGATTGGCAGCAATAGTGTTGCTGTTTTGGACTTTAGCTTGTAGAAGTTTTGCTGTTCTACCCCAACAGAACGCTGACGCGCTCCACGGAGCTACTCCCTGCTCTTGATATAGTTCCTTAGCATAAGCCAAGTTCCCCTCAAGAGTATAGATGTTGTAGCCTAGTTGTTTTGACCTTTTAAGGTGAAAACGTTCGTTAATCTGCATTACTCCAACATCTTTGGGATTAACTTTACCCCTATAGACTGTGCCGTCATCGTTAAATTGTGTGTTATGAGACTCACAATTAGCAATGGCTGCAAGAACTGGTACGTCAGCAAAATAACTCTCGATAGTATCAATCACTGATGCTGTCGAAGAAGCCATAATGGAAGTCATCGTTGCTGTCCCCGATGTCGAGGAAGCTGTTCCTGGAGCGGCAGCCGAAGCTGGTAAAGTTCCAAAACTAACAAAGAACACTACTAAGCCAATAGACATTTTTTTTATAATAAGCCTATTCTTAGATAGTAATACGCATGTCTGTTACTCAATCGTTCTATGCGCTTGTCCGAATAAGAATTAAGGGTCTGTCCTCGGAACAAATCTCTCAAATAAAAAACCAGAACAATATCTGGTTATGCCAATATAGTAGCAAATTCAAGGGGTTAAGTCAATCTTTTTGTGGAAAAAATGATATCCATATTTTTAAATATATGGCTTTAAATAAGGCTTTTTCACCGGTAATACCCTTTACATTTTATCATTATTATTGTATATAATAATGGGCTGTTTTTCGGAAGCTACTTCTGATATTTTCGCCATCCCCCAAATACTAAGAAGTAAGCTAAAAACTAGCAAAATCCAGTATATCTTGCCTTTTAAAATGAATTTTAGTATACTCATGGGACGTTAATTTTTCAGTTAACCCTTTTAATTTAATCAAATGGCTCATAAAAAAGCGGGAGGTACCGCCAAAAACCTAACAGATTCAAACCCTAAGTATCTCGGCGTCAAACTATATGACGGTGAGGTTGCTTCTGTTGGTGCAATCATCGTACGACAGCGTGGTACACGTATTCTTCCTGGTAAGAATGTTGGTCTAGGAAAGGATCACACTCTATTTGCTCTAAAACCTGGAAAAGTAAAGTTCGGTACAAAAAGAAAGACTCACTTCGACAACACAACGATGACAAAAAAGATTGTACACATTGTCTAGTGAAATTCTGTTAAAGAAATAGTAAAGACATAATAAAAACATCTTGTTAAATGGACCGCTCCGGGGCGCTTGCCCAAGTCTTAGTCCATTTAACAAGATGTTTTTATTATGTCTTTACCACTCACTAATACAGAATTTCACTAGGTAATGTGTATTGCCGTGAACGAAGTAGCAATCACAAACAAAACAACACTCAGGCTAGAGACTAAGACTTGGGCAAGCGCCCCGGAGCGGTCTCTGGACTGAGTGTTGTTTTGTTTGTGATTGCTACTTTGCCTCGACAACAAGTTTGAAAGTGACTGTCTTGTTTTGAACGCTAACAGGAATAACATGCTCCCCTACTTCTTTGATTGGCTTTTCTAATTCGATGTATTCTGGAGCGATATCAAGTTCTGTCTGCTTCTTAATTTCTGGGATTAATTCTGCCTTATGGATACCAGCAAAAAGATGGCCTTTCTCATTGGCCTTCTCTTTTAGAGTAATTGTTATACCTTCTAGAGATTTAAGATTCTTAAGTAAAAGATCTTCTTGGATCTTCTTCTCTTGAACTTCCTGAAGACGTAGTAATTCAACCTTCTTCATAGCCTTTGGTGTAGCCACTTCTACCTGACCATGAGGCACTAGAAAGTTTAGAGCGTATCCATCTGCGACCTCTTTAACCTCGTATTTTTTGCCTAATTTGGCAACATCCTTTATAAGTATTACTTTCATATATTATTTAAATATTAGGCCTTATTTATACCCTATCTGGCTATTAAAATCAACTCTATAAAAAAACAGGCGATGCGGGCAAACCCACACCACCTGATTTATTAATTGATTCTCCAGAGGTCATTTCAGGCCGTAGGAAGGACTCCTTCCTCCAAAGCCACAATACTGACCGCCGACCGGTTCTTCCTCTTGAAAGACTGAAAGAGCAGCAGACCAATAAAATGCCTCACGCAAGGAGCCTTCTGATAAAGACCTACCCCCATCTCCTGCTCTGCCGTCTCTCTGGCAAGTTGGAGAAAAGATAAAGTAATGCCCTGCAAGGCAAGCCTGCTCGTTTGTATTCCAGACAGACCAAACGCAAACAAGGCTTTATCCTCAGCCTTTTGAAAGAGATTAATGCCCAAATAATGCTTGGCACTCTCATTTGCGTATTGGAAAATTGAAATTCCAAACACCAGCAGGGAGTCTTCCTTCGCACGCTGGATAAAATTAATCCCCAAACCACTTTTAGCTGTTTTGCCAGCCTCTTGGTAGAGATTGAAGCTAATGAGAGAAGAGGCGTTTTCTTTTGCTATCTGAAAAACGGATAGCAGAGAGCGGATATCGCCATCAGAAAATCCTCCCCATATGGAATAAACTATTCCACTCTCAAACCTATAGGGGTAAGAAATCAGGAAGGCGATGACACACCCCCAAAACCCCAATGCCTGACCACAAGCCGCAAAGGAGGTGGCGATGATGGTCGCCATCACAACGCCAAAGCAGAAGTTTTTATTTATTTTTACAACGTTCACAATTACCTACTTTCTAATATCTGGGTTAAAGTTTGTTCTAAGTTATATATTACAAAAATAATCTTGTCAATTAATAGTTTTTGATTCTAAGACAGGTTCTGAGGAGGAAGATTCAACTTTAAAGGAAATACGGCCCACACTCTGCCCTGTCTCTGTTAGAGCATTGACTCTCCAATAACCATCAGCCAAGTCGCTTCGGAGCGAATAGGTGCGATACCCACCATCTCGTCCACCGACTATTGGGAGATCGATCTTTCCACTATCAACCCATTTTTTCTCCGTTTCATCATAATATTGCCACTGATGA
>CAJBRS010000094.1 GCA_903958115.1 uncultured bacterium
ACCTACCAAGGGTATTATGATGTAAGGCATCACAACTTTTGTAGATTTTATAATAAGTTTTGGTTCGTCAAATTCGTGATGGTCTGCTACCCAAAATGATTCAAGATTGACGTATGGGTACAGAGTTTTTTCTATGATGATTCCTTTTTTTGCTATTTCATAGCTGATTAATCTTGGAGGGCGATAGGTGAAAAGAATTAAAGTGAAAACTCCTATTAGAGTAACTACTGCAAAAAGATAGTCATCAAAGAGAATGGATAAAATAACTATAGAAAAAGTAATAATGGAGACGGCCCAATACCAGTCAGTTGTCCTTTCGTAGTGGTCATATTCGTGGGCTTGCCATTTAAGAGGTTCAAAGTGCATGTTTGTATTTTATCACCTTGGCACTTTGGCGCAATGGCCTTTCCTTTTCAACGTAGGCATTTTTTGTTATAGTCTTTTCACCACGGATGGGTGGCAGAGAGGTCTAATGCACTTGTCTTGAAAACAAGAGGGGTCGAAAGGCTCCCGTGAGTTCGAATCTCACCCCATCCGCCAAAACAAAAAAACGCCCATAGGGGCGTTTTTTTGTTTTCTTTTTGGGCGGATGGGAGCAAGGTGCCTGCGCACCTTGCGTGTGAGATTCGAAAGGCGGAGCCATGTTTCTGGAGTACCAGAAACAGGCGAGCCGGGGTCGAGGAATTTTTGTTGCAACAAAAATATCCGTGACCGAATCTCACCCTGTTTTTAAATATAAAAAAATGCTTCAGCACCGCGTAAGCGAGCTGAAGCATTTTGATTTTTTACTTGGTTTCGATTTATTTTGGTTCCAGGTTTATTTTTACCTTTTCCATTCTCTCCTTCATCTGCCAAGAGGCGAGAGCCACTCCAAAGTGGAAGTGAAGGTCTTGCAACTCTTCGATTGGGTTGACTTCGATGATGAGGTGCACAACGCCGTGTACCTTTTCTTCTCGTGCCCTATATTTTCCTGGAGTGGCATAGACCGTTTTATCCAGGCGGTGGACGTCTTTCACTTGAACAGCTTCGATCACCTCAATTTCAATCGGCCAGTCCGAGGCCTCTTTTGGCGTAATGAAGATAGCATTTGCCGGAGGTAAGGAAGGCGTTTCGCGTGTTGGAACTGATGGGTCTGGTCTGTCTTCTTCTTTGGCTCCCTGAGTCTTTGATTCTGGAGGCTTTGGGTCGGAGACGTGTTCCTCCCTCTTCTTTTTAGGCCTCTTTTTTTCTCTGGTACGAGGGTCTTCCTTGTACTCCGTCTCCAGCACTACACAGTGCAACATGTTTTCAGACTCCTCCTCATTAGGAAGTCTTTTTTCTACCTCGATGATTTCGAGGGAACGCCAGATTTCTTCCCATGTGGAAAGATTTTTTCTCAGGATTGCTCCTAAGTACACGTATCCAGCTTTTTCGCCTGCTGGCTGACCTTGGATGTAGGGCATATTATTTAGTGTCTTTAAAATTGCATTACATTGGACAGCATGATGCCGGTGATGGTGGTGATACTGTTGAGGTCAAAATGAGGATTGAAAACAAATCCTGACATTGCTGCCAAGACAGTACTGACAGCCTCATCGACCTCGGCTTTGGCGCCGGAATAAGAGAAGTAGATTTCTACATCGCCGTATCCTTCGAGTTTTTCGGCGAAGGCGACGATACACCCGCCGTAAAATTTCTTTTCGTCGTTGGCGCTTTGCGAGGAGGCAAACTCTTTGATTCCACGGAGTCGCCGATCGCGAGTTCTGTTGATCTTTTCGTTGACATAGAAAAGATTCAGGTGGAGGCCGCCGCCCGGCTGTCCCACGGTAGCAGCGGCGTAATTGTTAATGCTGCTATCATTTTCGCAGAAGACTGCGACGGCAAGAACTCCACCAGTTCTCTTTTTCTCGTCCCCAATTTCTATGGAGATTTTGCTGACTTGCTCTGCCAACGCCTCGAGGTTGATTCTTCCGATAATTCTTCTGGCGTCGATTTTTTCTGGAATTTCCATGTTTAAGTTCCTTTCTGGTTTTTTACCAAATAAATCTGAAAAGAGCGGCCCCAATCGCGAGGCCACTCTTTTACAGAGTTTTTTCGGCGATTAGGTTATCGGCCGAACTATACAACATACTTAAAGCTATTAGCAAGTATTATTTTTCTTTCTCTAAGATAGGTTTTTCTTCTTTTGTTGAGAGAGGTTTACTACCACTTAAGAAGAAGATGTAGACGATCTCCAAAATACCAACGCTATTTACAACAAGCATAACAATAAACCACCACTTTTCTTGGCGCTGGGCAGATTTCCACAAAGCTAGACCTTTCCAAACTAAGCTCCAAATAAGCACAAGAATTATAACTGGTGTAATGTGATAATTTAAATACATATCAATATCTTAACAAAGAAGCTCCTGTGCTACAATATATTTATGAGATTATTAGGGATTGATTATGGTAGTAAAAGAGTAGGGGTTTCTGTGGGAGACACCGAACATGGCATGGCCTTTCCTAAGGTTGTCTTAAAAAATGGTCAGGATTTGGTATCTGACATTTTAAAGATTATAAAGGATGAGGGGATTGAAGGGGTAATAGTAGGAGAATCTAAGAACTTTAAAAACGAAGACAACAAAATAATGAAAGACATTCTTGTTTTTAAAGGGAAATTAGAGGAAGCAATTGGTAAGGTTGTTACACTTCATCCAGAGTTTATGACTTCGGCTGAAGCGGTTCAACTCCAAGGGGAAAATGATATGTTGGATGCTTCTGCTGCTGCACTTATTTTAAAAAGTTATATTAATAAAACAAAAAATTAATGACAATGATTACCTACGAGGACTTTAAAAAAGTTGAGATAAAGATTGGTAAGATTCTTTCGGTTGAAAAAATTCCAGATACAGACAAGCTTTTAAAGCTTTCTGTTGATTTTGCTGAAAAAGATGAAGCTGGTGTGCCCAAGCCAAGGCAGATTGTTTCTGGAATCTCCATGTATTTTTCAGATGAGCAGGTTTTAGTAGGGGAG
>CAJBRS010000095.1 GCA_903958115.1 uncultured bacterium
GAATATAGATATGAAGCCGCGATTACTAAAGATTTTAAGGAATCTGCTTATCCGGGTGAGTATTGCTTGAGGCTTAAGAAGGGATCACAGATTATTTTAATCAGAAATGACCCTGATAAAAGATGGGTAAATGGCACCATTGCTCAGATTGTGGCGTTATCTGGCGAGACGATAAAAGTTTCTATAAATGGCAGTATTCATGAGGTATCGAAATCAAGCTGGGAAAAGATTGAATATGAGTATAATCGAGACGAAGATAAAATTGAGGAAAGAACTATTGGCACTTTTGAACAGTATCCGATTAAACTGGCTTGGGCAATCACCATTCACAAGAGCCAGGGCCAGACCTTTGATAATATTGTTATAGATTTAGGAGCGGGAGCTTTTACTCATGGCCAGGTATACGTTGGCCTTAGCCGCTGTACTTCATTGCAGGGCATTATCTTAAAAAGGCCAGTAATGGCCAGGGATATTATTTTTGATGAAAGAGTTCATGAGTTTAGAAATAGATTTCTGAATTTAATATGAGAATACAAGTCAAATTAAAAAATTGTTTTAAGGTTTCTGTAAATATGGAAACAGTTCTGTTTTTAAATGAATAGCGACTTCCTTGATGACTTTTTCCTAGAAGGCGGCGATGAGCTGATGAACACTGAAATATGCCCTCATTGTGGGGATGCTATATATCTAGACCAAGAAATTCAATGGATCAACAAGGATAAAAAAATCGCCAAATGTTCTAGCTGTGGGGAACAGGTAAAGATTAATGGATAAACAGATTTTTGTAGTTGAAGCTTCTGCTGGTTCAGGCAAAACTTATGCTCTTGCCCGGCGTTATCTAAAACTTCTGCTTAATGCTTCAGCTAAGCAAGAAGATGAGGGGCTGCGCTCAATTCTGGCGATTACCTTTATGAACAAGGCAGCTGTAGAGATGAAGGAGCGGATCTTAGAGCTCTTGAAGCAGCTTGCCCTTGATGCGTTTAAAGACGAATCCCACAAGAAAAAGCTACTTGAGTATATCGGCCTTGATGAAAAGTTATGCCGGGAGGCATCCTTCCATGCGATGCAGGAGATCATTCGGCGCTATGATTACTTTCAGGTGCAGACGATTGATAGCTTTATCAACTCTTTGCTTTTGGGTTGCGCTTTCCGTTTAGGCCTTTCTGCTAATTTCAATATTCGCGAAGACTATAATAAATATATTGCTTCAAGTTTAGACCAGCTTTTGGATTTAGCTGTTCAAAACAAAGAAGTAAAAAAGTTGTTTCTTGATTTTGTATGGCATTACTTAAGAATTGAGAGTCGCAGCGGCTGGTTGGCTAAGGATGACATCCTTTCCGTGGCAAAGGCGCTTTTTTCTGAATTTAACCGCTACGGCGTTCCGTTTTATATTCATCCAAAAAGCGATGAAGAAATTGGCGCCAAAAAGAAAGAAATCTACCGGAAAATAGTAAAAATAATTAAAGGCATTGATCTTGATGGTATAAATAAGACATTTGTTAAAGGGGTTAAAGGTTTTGCCGATGGAAATGATGCTAACTTTCAGATAGACGGTTTAAAATCAACATGTTGGCAGAAAGAAGAAATTCCTTGCAATAAGGGGGCATCGGTTCCGGGAGAGCTTAACGAAGAGTGGAGTAAGCTGCGCGTAGAAATCAGAGAGCTTTGCGAAATGGAGGCGTATTCACTCTTTAATCCGTATATAGAAATTTTTAATAAAGTTTTCGGGTTTTTCTTGCTGCAAAGCCAGAAAGAAGATATCCTTTTCCTAGAAGAGCTTAATTCGCGCGCCAGCCAGCTCTTCGGTAAAGATACTATTTCTGTACCGGAAATTTTTATCCGCATTGGCAGCCGCTTTCGTCATTTTTTAATTGATGAATTTCAGGACACCAGCGTTCTGCAGTGGAATAATATTTTTCTTCTAGCTGAGGAGGCGCTCTCCACCGGAGGCACGCTTTTTTATGTTGGCGATAAAAAGCAGGCAATTTATCGCTTTCGCGGAGGAGAGGCGAAGCTCTTTAACGGCGTAAAGAAAGAATTAGAACAGTTTGGCAAAAAAGAAGAGGTTCTTAGCAGCAATTACCGTTCATCTAAAGAGGTTATTGAATTTAATAACCGTATTTTTTCTCCTGAAAATCTTCAGAATTTTATTACCAGTTATAACGCGCATCAAGAAGAAAAATCAAAGAATGACGCATCTTTTAGGTTTTTCCCTATTTTTGAGCAGGAGCTGCTACAGGTTTTTTCACATTCTGTGCAGAATCCCCAGCCTAATAAGCCTGTCGGATATGTTAGCGTAGAGC
>CAJBRS010000096.1 GCA_903958115.1 uncultured bacterium
GTTGCTGCTATGGTAGTTTGGTGTATGCCGAGTTTTGCTGCTGATCCTTTAAGGGAGACTCATGCCGGTCCTGGTGGTACCTTTACATTAACGACTGGTATAACGAATGGTGTGGATCTGACAGCTCAAGGCACTGGTTCGACATTGAACATCGGTGCCGGGGATAGTGTCTTTACATACAATAATCCTTTGGGTACTGCCATAGACCCGATAGCTATCAAAACCGATACTTCCAGCCAGTCACACATCGTGTTTTTGGGGGCCTCGACTGTGTATGGGGACATAGGTTCAGCTGGAGGGATTTTCCTGGATATTAAAGGCGGTGCCGCTGCCACTACGGTGAATTTTCTTGGGGATGTTCATGCAACGCAGGTTATTTTTACTGCTGATAGTACGATTACTCTTGCTGCGAATAAGACAGTTACCAACGGCGCTGTTACGACTACGGGCCCGGCAAATTCGGGTACGTTAGTACTAAATGATGGAAGTAATTGGGGTGGGACAAGCACGGCCGCAGTCACTGGGATTAAGGCTGTCAATATCTTGGGGGGGAGTAATACTGCTGGAGTAACTGCAATTATCACTGGCGCAGTGGGCGCTCAACAGTTCTCTCTTTTGACGAATAGATTGAATATGACCGGAGGTGCCTTAACAATCTCTTCAGGTGGGATAATTAATACGACCCTGGCCAGCTCTTCGGTTTATGGCCACATCACTGTTTCTGGAGCCACAACCATTACCGACACTGTCTTACTAAATGTTACTGTTCCTTCAGGGTCGTATATTCCCTTGGGGACTCTGTTTGATATCGTTAATTCTACCGGCGTCATAACTAGCAGCATTATTCCTACAATAACACCTGTAGGTGGCAGCAATCCGCTTTACACATTCGCTGTTGAACCTATCACTGGTACCGCAGCTGGTAAGTTAACAATAAAAACTACCGGTACACCGATACAGCCAGCGAATCCTGTTGCGAATCCTATAGCTAATGTAGTAGGGGTTGCTATAGCAACTCTTCCATCGACCTCTCCTATCGTGGTTGCAATCAATGCTCTTACCACCGCAGCTGGGGTCGCTAATGCAGAAGCACAACTTGCTCCATCGACTCCTTCTTTGGCAGCGCCTCTGGTGACATACCAGGGGATTCGAGAGTTTCAGAATCTTTGGTTGGCTCATTTAGACGCCTGTGGTCAGGTTAGTTGGCCTAGTGAAGACAAAGAGAACTGTAAAGGTAAAGATGCTGTCAGCGGTTGGTGGTTGAAAGGTTTTGGATATTGGGGCAGTCAGAATGCGCGGGGCGCCTTCACAGCGTATGATTCTAGAATTGTAGGTACTATGCTTGCTTACGATAGGCCTCTTGGTCTTAATACGCGCGGGGGTCTAGGATTTGGCTATGCACAAAGCACAATAAAAGGAAAGGTGTTTGACGCTAACACGGATTCCGATAACTATCAAGCAGTAGCTTACATTGGTCATGAGAGTGGGCCTTGGTTTGTTGATGGTAGTGCGTCATTTGGTTGGAATGAATATCAAGATAGGCGGCATGTTGAGTTTCCTGGTGTGGACACTACGGCGAAAGCTAAGTATAACGGACAAAATTACACTGCTTTTGGAAGGACCGGATTTCGCATCCCTGTTCAGAAATTTACGATTACGCCGATGGCCTCACTCCAATATAGCCGTGTGAATATAGATGGTTATAGGGAAAAGGAAGCTGGTAGTGATGTTGATATGGTGGTTAGATCCCAACGTTATGATTATCTCGAGTCTGGCTTAGGAGCGAAGATAGAGCGTGACTTCATCTGGCGTAGACTTACGTTTGTTCCTGAGGGACACTTTGAGTGGTTGCATAAGCTTTCTAACCCAAAGCTAGAACAAACCGCAGCGTACATCGTAGGCTCAGAGTCGTTTACAACTCCAGGACTAAGGACGGTTGCTGATTCCTACCATGCTGGGGTAGGCCTTACGCTTCTTTCATGTTCTTGTAGTGCGACGACATGGTCGCTTGAAGGTGGTTACGACTATTACTGGAGAACTGACGGTTACGCTGCTAATCAGGTGTCGATGAGAGTCAGCAGGCGTTTCTAAATTGATGGTTGGGAATCGCATGTAGAATTGGTAATTATATTAAAATATCAGTAAATAAACTATGAAAGAAGATAAAAAGTAAAAAAGGGAGGGTATGTGAGAAAAATAATATCATTTTTTGTTTTATGCGGATTCTTTCTTTTATCGGGCTGTACTTACATTCAGAAATCTCGCAGGACAGATGAGCTGGAGGCTGAGAATGCCAATTTGAAATACAGAATATCTCAATTGCAAAAAGAAAAAGTTAAGGCAGTTGAGAACGCGGTTGAAGGAAAAGACAGGGAACTTTCTGAGCTTGAAAGGGCAAAACTGGAACTAGAAGGGTCTCTTAAAAAAGAGATTGGAGAATACAAGGCTAGGTTGAATATGACTGAGCGTGGTTTGGTCATAACTTTTGTATCAGAGGTTCTTTTTGATTCAGGTAAGGATAAGGTAAAGCAAGATGGTGAGCCTGCGCTTCAAAAAGTAAGTGAAGTCTTAAATAGGGATGTTCCGAGCTCTGAGGTAGCAATTGAAGGCTACACTGACAATGATCCAATAAAACATTCTGGCTGGAAGACCAACTGGGAGTTGTCTTCAGCTAGGGCCTTGGCAGTTTTACATTATCTTGTTGATGAGTGTAAGGTGAAGCCGCAGCGGTTATCTGCGAATGGTTATGGTGAATTCCGCTCAGTGGCACCTAATGATTCAGTGCAGAATAAACAAAAAAACAGAAGAGTGGAAATTGTTATAATGCCTTCTAAAATAAACAAGGTGAAAGCGAATTAAGAAAAAAAGGGGGGGGGTATGAGGAAGCATTTATATTTAGTAGTTATATTATTAGCTATAATTGTTTTACAGGGATGCTCAATTTTATCTCCTTCCATAGGGGGGTAGAAAAAAACAGAAAATATGAATATTAAAAGAATACTTATTTTATTAATAGTAGTATTAATGATTTTTGTGGGTAATAATTTATTGA
>CAJBRS010000097.1 GCA_903958115.1 uncultured bacterium
GGTTGTGGTGGGAATTTCTAATGGTCATGGGGGGGTATATTATATTGAGAGTGTGTGCCCGTGGCTGCAGCTCAGATACCAGCTGCCAGTATGCCGGCCAGAAGAAGAAGGAGAGACGTCACAGGTGGCCAAGCATCTATGTTTTAAAAACATTCAGCCCCTTGTTGCGAGCATCAACGCTCTTGAACCCGCTATTTCCGCCTTATCTGATAGCGACCTAAAAGCTAAAACAGTCTTTTTTAAGGAATCTTTAAAGGCCGGTAAGACTCTCGATGAAATTTTACCTGAAGCTTTTGCTGTTGTTCGTGAAGCTTCTAAGCGTACACTTGGTCAACGACACTTTGATGTTCAATTAATAGGAGGAATTGTATTACATCAAGGAAAAATTTCTGAAATGAAAACAGGAGAGGGTAAAACACTTGTTGCGACTTTGCCTACATACCTTAATGCTTTGACCGGAAGGGGTGTGCACGTAGTAACGGTCAATGATTATCTTTCTCGTAGAGACGCTGTATGGATGGGTCAGATATTTTCTTTCTTGGGTCTTTCTATAAGTGTGATAAACCACGAGTCTTCTTTTATGTATGATCCAGCTCACCGTGAGCTTGATGAGAAGCGAGATGAGATTGCTTCTTTTAAAGTTGTTTATGAATTTTTGAGACCTTGTACTCGTCCTGAGGCTTATAATGCCGATATTACCTATGGTACCAACAATGAATTTGGTTTTGATTATTTAAGAGACAATATTGAGCTTGATCCTAGAAATATTCGTCAGAGAGAATTTAATTATGCAGTAGTTGATGAAATCGACTCCATCTTGATTGATGAGGCTAGAACTCCGCTTATTATTTCTATGCCCACAACAGAGTCAGAAAGTTTGTATGGCACTTTTGCTACTATCGCTAAGAAAATGATTCGAGATGAAGACTATGAAGTGGATGAGAAGATGAAGGCTATTACTTTGACTGATTCAGGAATCACCAAAGCCGAGAAGATTCTTGGTGTTGATAATATTTATACCGAAAAAGGTATTAAGTATGTACATCACCTTGAGACGGCCGTCCGTGCGCAGGCTTTGTTTGAATTAAATAAGGATTATGTAATAAAAGAAAATGAAATTATTATTGTTGATGAATTCACTGGGCGTTTACAGCCTGGCCGACGTTGGTCAGAGGGGCTTCATCAGGCTATTGAGGCTAAGGAAGGTGTAAAGGTGCAAAAAGAATCTCGTACTTACGCTTCCATTACTTTCCAAAATTATTTCCGTCTGTATAGGAAGTTGTCTGGTATGACAGGTACAGCTGAGACTTCAAGTGAGGAGTTTTATAAGGTGTATGGTTTGGACACTGTTATCATCCCTACAAATAAACCAGTAACACGTATTGATTCCAATGATTTAATTTTCCAAACAGAGAAAGGGAAGTTCGCCGCTATTGCTAATAAGGTCAAAGAATTAAACCAGAAAGGTCAGCCAGTTCTTATTGGTACTGTCTCGATTGAAAAGAATGAATTACTTTCAAGATATCTCACTAAAGAAGGAGTGAAGCATACTCTTCTTAATGCAAAACCTGAATATGCCGAAAAGGAAGGCGAGATTGTTGCGCAAGCTGGTAAGCGCGGAGCAGTGACAATTTCTACAAACATGGCTGGACGAGGTGTCGATATTAAGCTCGGCGGTGCTTTGGCTACAAAAGAAGAGCAAGATGAAGTAAAAAATCTTGGTGGTCTTTTTGTGCTTGGTACGGAGCGTCACGAAGCACGTCGAATTGATAACCAGCTTCGAGGACGATCTGGCCGACAGGGTGATCCTGGCGACACGCAGTTTTTTGTTTCTATGGAAGATAGTTTGATGCGTATTTTTGCCAGCGATACCATCAAGAAAATGATGGGACGTTTTGGTATCCCAGAAGATCAACCAATTGAAAACTATCTAATCACAAGAGCGTTAGAGAATGCTCAGTCTAAAATAGAAGGTTTTCATTTTGATGCTCGAAAACACACCCTTGAATATGATGATGTTATGAACTTTCAGCGCAAGGTAGTTTATGAGAGGCGCCGAAAAATCCTCCTAGGAAATTTGGAGGATATTAAGAATGCTAGTGAAGAAATATTTAAAAATGCTACTCCAGAGGAATTGGAAATGGTTGAAAAGAAGAAGTCTGAGATAGGGGAAGAGCGTTTTTATCAAGGATTAAAGATTGTTCTCTTACAAACCAACGATCTCTTTTGGGTAGATCACCTAGAAATGATGGATTATATGCGTGGATCAGTAAATCTTCGCGCCTATGGTCAAAGAGATCCTCTTGTGGAGTACAAACGTGAAGGACTCCGACTATTCAAAGAGATGCAGGCTAATATTGCGGCCGAAGTGTTACGTCTTTTGCCACTTATGTCAGTCTCTGTTCAGCCACAAGTGATGCAGAATTCTAAACCTATTGAAATCTTACCGAACAATACTTCTGATGTTGGTCGCAATGACCTATGTCCTTGTGGTTCTGGGAAAAAATATAAACGTTGTCACGGTGCGAATCAATAATTGAAACTAATTTTTTGTCGTTGCGTATAATATAGATAGTGAGATATAATAACAACGTGAAATCTTCTCCAATAGGGGTAATATCCCATGGGGGGTTAGTCGGCGTTCTATCAAAAACGTCATCGCGATTACGCTCGCGTCTTTTTTTTGAATGGAGTGAGGGAGGTGTAGCTTTTGCTAAAGAAAAAAGACCAGTCATTTTTTACGGGAAAGACGATAAGCCAGAAAATATTAACAATTGCTCCGGGTTTAGATTTTTTGCTGAAAACAAAACTGCTTATGCTACTTATTTTCGCAAGGAGAAAGGTCTAAATATTTTAGTTGTCTCATCTTCTAGTAATCTTTTTGAATGGAAGGTTGTTTCCGAAATGGAAATAGCAGATAGTAGCGCCGCTTTTGTATCTGACCCTAACTTATCAAAGAAAAATTTACTTTTTACTCTCGGTTTATTTGCACATCTTTATCAAGGGGAGACTGCGCGTAGCTGGCAAGGGCCGGACGGTATAGCTCTCTCTTCTCGTGCGGGGTTTTTTGACAGCGGGATTCTGTCTATCTTAGGAGTCAATGTTACAAAGAATGGTATTTTGATGATTTATGATGCGACCATTCAAAAAGGAAATATTATTCACGTTCAAGCTGGAGGAGTTCTTTTTGATGTAAACGATCCACGCAAGATGATTTGGAGAAGTGAGATGCCCCTTTGGAGAGCAGAGGTAGAGGCTGTGAAAGGAGAGTCTGTAAACCCTCTTGGAGTTATTTTTAGAAAAGAAGAAACAATTATTTATTGGGTTTCTAGTTCAGGAGAAATGATCGTCGCCGAATCTCCGGCTTTTTTCTCCACCATTGCACCAGAAAAAAAACCTGTTCGTAAATTATTGACTAAACATATAGAAAATCCAATCCTTTCTCCCGACTCTGAAAATGAATGGGAATCTGAAGCGGTGTTTAATCCTGCCGCTGTAGCAATAAACGATAGAGTCCATATTTTATATCGCGCTATGGGCAAGAATGGACTATCTGTTTTGGGGTATGCTTCTTCTAAAAATGGTATAAATTTTGATGAAAAAATTTCTGATCCAGTATATATCGCAAAAAATATCCGCAATATTCCAAAGTCAAAACAAAGCTATCAGCCAGCAGTCTATCCTTCTGGTGGTGGTTGGGGAGGGTGTGAAGATCCACGAATGGTTTTAATTGATGGGAAAGTTTATGTTACTTTCTCTGCTTTTGATGGTTGGGATTTCATTCGCATGGCCGTTATATCGATTTCAGAAAAAGACTTCTTAGAGAAAAATTTTACAGCTTGGAGTTCTCCTACTTTTATATCAACACCTGGACAGATTCATAAGAATTGGGTGATATTTCCAGAAAAAGTAAAAGGCCAGTTCGCTATTCTGCATAGTATTACACCTAAAATAGAAATTGAGTACAGGGATGATTTGGAGGCAATCGGCGAGGATGAAGATTATATAAAAAGTTGGTCTGGTGCTCGAGATACACGCGATGGAAGAGTTGGTTTTTGGGACAATCGTGTGCGTGGCGCTGGGCCACCACCTATAAAGACAAAAGAAGGATGGCTTCTTTTTTATCATGCTATTGATATGCGTGAGCCTACTAAATACAAGTTAGGGGCAATGATTTTAGATTTGGATGATCCTACCAAAATATTGTATCGCACAAAGAGTCCTCTCTTAGTGCCTGATGAGGCTTATGAAAATCATGGTAAACCAGGAATTGTTTATGCTTGTGGCGCCTTGGTTAAAGATGACGTGCTCTACGTGTATTACGGGGGAGCAGATAAGGTGGTGTGTGTAGCGACGGCTCAGTTTGAAGAATTTCTTTCTGATATAATGAAGGACGTTAACATGCCACTTCGTTTTGAAAAAGTTAATCTCTCTTAATTTTAAAATAATTTTTCCATAAAAAAATGTTTGTCGTACGCCGATCTACTAAAAATCCGATACTAGCTCCTCATCACGAGAGGTCATTTGAGGCTAGTGCGGCTTTCAATCCTTCTCCTGTACAAGTCGGTGACACCACTTTTCTTTTTTATCGGGCACAGAGCGCGCCAGAGCAGATTGGTGAATCGACCTTCTCTCTTTCTACTATTGGTAAGGCCTATGGTCCGAAGAATGGACCGTTTTCTCATCAGCAGCCATTTATTATTCCAGAGGAAATCTGGGAGCGTTATGGTTGTGAAGATCCGCGCATTACTAAGCTAGGAAGAAACTATTATATTTTTTACACAGCTCTTTCAAGTTATCCTTTTACCGCAGATTCAATAAAAGTGGCTGTGGCAGTTACTCCTGATTTAAAGAAAATCACTGCTAAGCATCTAGTGACTCCTTTTAATGCTAAGGCGATGTCTCTTTTCCCAGAGAAAATAAATGGAAAAATCACAGCAATTTTGACTGTGAATACTGATCGTCCGCCAGCACAAGTAGCTTTAGTACAATTTGATCGGGAAGAGGATATGTGGTCGCCAGAATTTTGGAACGAACGGTATAAGGAGTTGCCAAAACATATTATAGATATTCCACGTTATGGCGATGATCAAGTGGAGGTAGGCGCTTCGCCAATTAAGACATCGAAGGGTTGGCTTATTATCTATTCTCACATCCAGAAATACAGCAAACCAGGAAAGATTTTTGGTATTGAGGCGGTCTTACTTGATTTGAATAATCCACAAAAAGTTTTATCTAAGACAGTTGGACCGATTATTTCGCCAGAAGAATCATACGAATACTATGGGTTGGTACCTAACATAGTCTTTCCGTCAGGTGCCCTTCTTGTAAAAGATGAATTGCAGATTTTTTATGGTGGGGCTGATACTGTTTCGGCGTATGCTAGCGTAAATTTAAATGATTTAATTTCTGGAATGGCGCCTATCAGGGATGGGATTCATGGTTTTAGGCCAGAGGTAAGTGGTCTAATTCGAGCTAGTCAAAATCCTATTTTAATACCAGAGCCGAAAAATGAATGGGAAGCAAAAGCTGTTTTTAATCCCGCCTCCATAGAGCTTGGTGGTAAGATACATATTCTTTATAGGGCAATGTCTGCAGATAATACTTCTGTGATTGGCTATGCTTCTAGCAAGGACGGGGTCACTATTGATGAAAGAGATCCAATTCCTGTTTATGTTCCTAGGGCGGAGTTTGAAATGAAAAAAATTCCTGGGGGAAATTCTGGGTGTGAAGATCCTCGTCTTACTGTGATCGGCGATAGAGTTTATATTTGTTATACCGCTTACAATGGGGTTCGTCCTCCTTCAGTCGCGCTATCTTCTATTACTAAGAAAGATTTTTTGGCAAAGCGATGGAATTGGACTTTTCCGATATTGATTACTCATGATGGTGTGGACGACAAAGATGGTTGTATTTTGCCAGAAAAAATTAATGGTAAATATGCGATTGTTCATCGAGTAAATAATACAGTCTGTATCGACTATAGTGAGTCTTTAGAATTTCCAAATAAAAATGCCTATAAAAATATTCAGGTCTTAGCGACACGCTCTGGAATGTGGGACAGTGAGAAGGTTGGTATTTCTTGCACACCAATTAGAATACCAGAGGGTTGGCTGATGATTTATCACGGTGTTTCAATTAATAGCACTTACCGAGTTGGCGTTGCTTTGCTTGATGGTAATGACCCGACACAGGTGCTCGCTCGTACTACCGATTACATTTTGGAGCCACAAGAAGAATATGAAAAAAGTGGCCAGGTAGCCCATGTGGTTTTCCCATGTGGTGCGGTGATTCGTGATGGTGAACTTCTTGTGTATTATGGTGGTGGTGATTCAGTAATTGCTGTAGCTAAAATAAAAATGAAAGATTTGCTTAAGGTGTTGTTGGGACGTTAAGATGTCGGTATGATTATCGGAATTACAGGAACAATAGGTGCAGGAAAAGGAACTGTAGTTGAGTATCTAAAATCACGTCATAATTTTTCTCACTATTCTGTGAGGGATGTTCTGATTGAAGGACTGAATAAAAGAGGGATGGATTTATCCAGAGATAGTATGGTTGCTATCGCTAATGAACTTCGCGAAAAAAATGGTGCTGGATATTTTATGGAAGTCCTATTAAAAAAGGCTATAGAAGGGGAAGGTGACGCTGTTATAGAATCAGTCAGAACTACTGGTGAAATAGAAACACTTCGAGCTAAGGCACCAGACTTTTATTTGCTGGCTGTGGACGCTGATCCTAGGGTTCGCTATGAAAGAATTGTAAAGCGAAATAGTTCGACCGATAAAATAAGTTATGAAAAATTTTTAGCTGATGAGGCTAGAGAAAGTCACCACACTGAAAAGTGGCTTATAAATCTACCGGTCTGTATTTCCCAGGCCGATTTCAAGTTGACTGACAATGATACCTTTGATGATTTGCACAATCAGATAGATAAAATCTTGATGAAATTGTCTTTTGGACATTAGAGATTTTTTGGTCTAAAATAGAGCCTCATTAATATTAATTTTGAAGAAAAATGTCACAGACAATCAAAACCATTATTGGAAGAGAGATCTTAGATTCACGAGGTAATCCAACTGTTGAGGTGGATGTTATCCTAAAGACTGGTCAATTAGGCCGAGCAGCGGTACCATCCGGCGCTTCTACTGGTAGTCATGAAGCAATTGAACTTCGCGATGACGATCCTAAACGTTATGGAGGTAAGGGTGTTTTAAAAGCTGTGGCAAATGTTAATACTATCTTACGAAAGAATCTGTCGGGAAAAACCTTTGATCAAAAAACATTAGATAAAAAGATGATTGAGCTTGATGGTACAGAAAACAAAGGAAAACTTGGTGCTAATGCTATTCTCGGAGTTTCACTTGCTTTCGCTCACGCTTCCGCTCTTGCTGAGAAAAAACCTTTGTATAAATATTTTGCAGGTATTGCTAAAACAGGGAATCCAATTTCACTTCCTGTGCCAATGATGAATATTCTAAACGGAGGAAAACATGCAGAAAATTCTACCGACTTTCAGGAATTCATGATCATGCCTGTTGGAGCAAAAAGTTTTAAGGAGGCTCTTCGATATGGTGCAGAAATTTTTCACACTCTTAAAAAAATATTACACAGCCGAGGACTCAATACTGGAGTAGGGGATGAAGGTGGATACGCTCCATCGCTTCCTTCCAACGAAGCTGCAATCCAAATTATTCTTGAAGCCGTCACAAAGGCTGGGTACAAACCTGGTAAAGATGTCGCCATCGCACTTGATCCTGCCGCTTCTGAATTCTATAAAGATGGTAAATATTACTTAGCTTCGGAAAAGAAATCTTTGACCTCTGCAGAGATGGTTGATTTTTATTCTAGCTGGGTTTCAAAATATCCGATCGTTTCAATTGAAGATGGTTTAGCTGAAGATGATTGGACAGGATGGGAAGCTATGACAAAAAAGAATGGTAAGAAATTACAAATTGTTGGTGACGATCTTTTTGTTACAAACATTGCTCGACTTAAAATGGGCATCGAGAAGAAGGCTGGCAATTCTATTCTAATTAAACTCAATCAGATCGGTACAGTTTCTGAGACAATCGAAGCAATCAAGATGGCAAATAAAGCTGGTATGACGGCGGTTGTCTCCCACCGTTCTGGCGAAACAGAAGATGTAACAATTTCTCACTTTGTAGTAGGACTTGGTTGCGGACAGATTAAGACAGGCTCACTTTGCCGAAGCGAACGCGTAGCAAAATACAACGAATTACTTCGTATAGAAGAATTTTTAGGAAAGAAAGCAAATATAGCGAAACCTTTCTAGGTGTGTGGACAAACTCCTATTTATAAAACGTGTTGAGTCGTGATAGAATGTACGACATATGAGCAACACCCTCGATCTTCGCCCCAAGCAAGAACCTAATATTGTCGTAGTCGAAAAAGTCGTACTAAAAAAACGTACCTGGAAGTCAGAATTCTTTAGAATGCTAAGCATTCTAGTACTAGTTTCTGTCCTAGGATGGGGAATATCTAAAGCAGATAGTAGTCTAACAGCCAACCATGCTCCAATTAAGAACTTCTCAGCTATCGGCGTAGTCTCTTCTATCGATTCTTCTTCAATAACAATAAGTAGTGCTAGTGGTTCTGACAACGCTTTCACTAACACCTACACCTTCGACACTAGCGCCGTCACTAAGATAGAAACTTCTGATTATCACGCTCTCACCTTAGACAATATCCAAGTAGGTGATCGAATCATCGCTCAAGGAATCAGAAGTGCTTCTTCTTCCAACTCAATTGAAATTCATCGTCTGATTGATTTCAATGCTTCTTCAACCATTCCAGAAGTTTACGTTCCTGCAGCTTCTTCTACTCAAACAATCATTAACGTATCACCAACTGATGCTTCTTCAACTGCAACTGACACAACACCAACTGACGCATCCACTACAGTTGATGCTTCCACCACAGCAACTTCCACAGTTCTAGATACTGTAGTCAACACTGTCACCAACGCGATTCAGAATATTGTTAACACAGTCACTGGTAGTAGCACTGATTCAAACTAATCTTCATGCCTAACAAATCTTTTAGAAAAATCTTGGAGACCATCATCTTAGGTACTGTCTTTTCCTTTTTCTTCATCTTCACCAACAGTGCACAAGCAGCCATCCTCTCACCAGGACAAATTAGTAGTTGCGGAGAATTAGCCGCACCTGGTACCTACACCTTAAGTGCAAGCTTTGATGCTGATGCTTCTCTAACCAACGGCACTTGTTTCATCGTCACTTCAGACAACGTCACCATCAATGGTAACCATCACACCGCTTCAACTACTCAAAGTGGTCTTGCTATTGATGCAGAGCAGTACACCAACCCAGGTGATCAAACGAGTGGTCTACTAGATGGAGGTAATGCTTTCACCAACCTCACAGTTCTTAACATCAACTTTGTTGGGTTTAGTTCTGGTGGTGTTAATGCGAGTGGGGCACCAGATACAGACAACAACGGATCAAATGGTGGCTGGGGAGGAAACTCTGGAAACATTACTATCGTCAACTCCACCATGGGAGACATCAATGCTAATGGAGGCGATGCTGATGCATATAATTGGAATTACGGATATGGTTCAACTGGAGGAGGCGCCATCACTATCAGTGACTCCACTGTCGGAAGCGTCTACGCTAATGGAGGCAATCTAAATGGA
>CAJBRS010000098.1 GCA_903958115.1 uncultured bacterium
AAAAGGCGACCAGAGTAATAGTAACCTTTGGAAGTGGTCATGTAATGGATCCAACGGAGGTTCCAATACTTCTTCTTGTTCGTTTACTCAACAATGCGGAGTCGGCTATACTCTAAATAATGGTATCTGTACTGGTAATTCTTGTATCGGACCAGATGGTGCAAATATTCCAAGTGGAACAAGTAAAACTTATTACACTACACAGAATTCAAATAGTTGCTCAACTAAGACCGAGGTTCGAACGTGTACCGCAGGCACTCTCTCGGGGACAGCACAGTATAATTATTGTTCAAATTCGTGTATTGGTCCCGATGGATCTGTAATCGCAAGCGGTTGGAGTAAAACATATTACAAAGACGCGGTTTCCACATCTTGCTCGAATGCGTCTGAAATTAGAACTTGTATAAATGGAGTTTTGTCGTCTGGAACTTACACAAATTCCTCTTGCATAAATTCATCACTTACATTGACTGTCAACCCAACTATATCGAACGGAATATGTACTTTGGCGTATAGTCTAACCAATTATCCTGCTGGGTATGATCCTAACTCTAATTGTCATCTTTCCTCAGCGCCTTCTATGAGTTTGCCTAATTTAAGTTTTGGTTTGGGTAATGGGATTGTAAAAAGTGGAATAACAACCATCTCTTCAGTTTCAAGGACAACTACATTTTCACTTTCTTGTCCGGGTACAAATATCCCAACGGCTACTGCTAAGTGTTCTGCTGTTCCCAAATATATTGAATTCTAGTTTAATAAATAAAAAAGCTCGGCACACCCATTCGAGATGGGGTGCCGAGCTGTGGTTTGCGCCGCGTGGCGCAGGTTGTGGAGGGAAAACTTAGGCTGCTTTCCGGCGTCTTTCGGCTCGTTCCTCCCAAACAAGCTCGAGAGGATTACCTCCTCGCACTATTTTTTCCAGCCGCTGGTGTTCAGGACTTCCAATGGGAGCGATAGCAAGCAGTTTTCTAAGGCTGTTTGTATCGCCGTTGGCGAAGGCCGCGTTGGTTTGGATTTCTACCAGTTCTCGCCAGCGTTTGTGTGCCGCCTCTTTAACGACGCCGTTGGTGTTTTTCCAAGTTTGCCACGCTGTCCTAATATCCATCACGACCTCAAGGCGTGCCAAGGCGGCGGTGATAGAAATGGGTAACCCGGCGATAGCCGAAGCAGGTAATTCGCGTAAGAGCGAATGCTGACCTCTGCATTCTTCGATCCAGATTCGGAGAGCGATTGCTCGGCGTTTCTGATTCCAAACATTGTAGTCGTCAGGAGTCCCTTTGAAGAGCTTCTGTGCGGCGTCCCAAGCGTTGGGCTGTGCGTAATAGATTGAAGCTGCGATGAACTGGCCATAAATCCAGAGGATAATGGTCATAAACACGTTGTTCTTTTTCATCCTAGGTTCCTTTCAAGTTTCTTTCTTCTGTTTTGATTTCGTTGGTTGCTGTAGTTTTGCTAGTCAAAGAGACTAGCGAAAATTTGTTTCAATGCAATGATATCACTAAAACATACTAATGTCAAGTTGGGGGTAGGGGAAGATTTTAGTTGACCAAAATAATGGCTTTATGTGGCTTTATTTCAGCGAAACCTCCAGAGATACTGAATTCTTGTGTCTCGTTAGCTATTTTTATGGAAATTTTCCCGGGCGCAAGGTGAGTAATCAGCGGTATGTGATTTTCTAGTACACTTATTTCTCCAGATTCAGTTGGTAATGTAATAACATCGGCATCACCCTCGTAAAGAATCCGATCAATTTTGTAAATATATAATTTCATTATTTAACTTCATCAATACCTCCGACTAAGTAGAAATCCTGTTCGGATTTACTGTCATGCTTACCTTCAATAATTTCTTTGAATCCACGAATGGTTTCTTGTCTGGTAACAAATTTTCCAGGACGTCCTGTGAATGGCTCTGCTACGAAGAA
>CAJBRS010000099.1 GCA_903958115.1 uncultured bacterium
ATGTTTTTGCATCGCCTCATGAAAGCTACTACCCTTACTTACTGAATCGTTGAGATCTCTAATAACCTCCCTCATCTTTTTGTTGCGTGTCTGCTTTTGCAGAACAGTCAAAGCACGAGACAACGACAGCCCAGCAGAAAGCATTGCTCCTAAATTTCTTGCAAAATTTATTTTTTCAGAAGTCTTCACCTTATTAAAAATACCCCCTCCTAAATTACCCTTCAAAAGAGAAGACCTTATTTCCTCAAAATGAATAATTGTACCTCCATCTTTTTTAATTTGACGAAACAATGCAAACTTGTCGGAAGCTTCCACTTCTTTTTGAACAGACTCCCCATCTGTATTTTTTAAGGTTACTTTGAATTTCATTTTTTATTTTTATTTAACCAATCTACTCCGAAACAACACGTAAAACCTCCTCAATCGTAGTAATACCCTGAACAGCTTTGAACACCCCGTCTTCAATCATCGTTAACATTCCTTCAATTTTAGCCTGCTTTTCGATATCATTTGAAGTCCCTCCTTTAATAATCAAATCTCGAATCGTAGGAGTTACTTTCATGACTTCGTGAATTCCAATACGCCCCTTGTAACCATCCTCTGCTTCCTCTGATTTTCGTGGTTTATAAAAAGGAATATCTTTCCAAGAAGCTTTATCATCAACAATTTTTTCTTTTTTCAAAAAAACAAGAACTCTGTCTAGATCAACTTTTTTATTCAACAAAGCAAATTCCTCCTTACTTAAAAAGTATTTTTCTTTATTGTCAGCTAGCCGTCGGATCAAACGCTGCCCAATAATGACATTAATAGTAGAGACAAGAAGAAATGGCTCGATCTTCATATCAATTAAACGAGGTATAGCACCAGCAGCAGAGTTGGTATGGAGAGTAGAAAGTACCAAGTGACCGGTCAAAGAGGCATTCACAGCCAAAGAAGCAGTCTCGCTGTCTCTAATTTCTCCAACCATGATAATGTCTGGGTCTTGACGAACCAATGATCTAAGACCATTTGCAAATGTAAAACCTATCTCTGATTTTACTTGAGTCTGATTAATGCGCTTCATTTGATACTCAATAGGATCTTCAATGGTGCAAATATTAACATCAGGAGTATTTAAGATATCCAAAATTGTATACAGAGTAGTCGTCTTTCCTGAGCCAGTTGGTCCTGTCGTCAAAATCATACCTGTTGCTAAGCGAGTAGCTTCATGAATCCTTTCTAAAGCCTCACCGTGGAAACCACTGACCTCTAATGTAAAACCAGAATGGTTTTCTTTCAGAAGGCGCATTACAGTTTTTTCACCATAATAAGTAGGCATAACAGAAACACGGAAGGCTACTTTTTCACCATTCATATCAACCTTAAAGCGACCATCTTGTGGAAGACGCTTTTCATCGAGTTTCAAACTAGATAAAACTTTTATGCGAGCAGTGATTCCGGATGCAGTATTCTTCGGCAAGACCATGGCATCATGAAGCAAACCGTCAATGCGATAGCGAACTACCACTTCTGCCTCTTGTGGCTCAATGTGAATATCTGAAGCATTTTGAATAATTGCGTGTTTTAACAAAGTATCAACAATTCTGACAACGGGAAGATCCTCCGCCATTTTTTTCAAGTCTGCTTCATTCTGATCGCCCAAAGATTCCGGTTTAGATTCTGATTCGATGGTCGCTGACTCTTTTTTGATGATATCGCCGAAATCAGCACGAAGACTTTTTTGATACTGAAGAAGAACCGCTCTCATAGAGTCTGCGGATGTAAGACGCGGAGCGATTCGAAGACCCACCTTCTTTTTAATAAAATCAATAGCACTCAAATCCTCTGTATCAAGCATGGCTACTTCCAAAGAGTCGTCTGTCTTTTTAAAGGCTACAATATTGTGATTTCTGGCAATTGGCTCAGGAATAAGAGAAAGGACATCAAAGGGAACTTTTTGACTTTTCAAATCAACAAAAGGAATTCCGAGTACATAAGCACGAGTACGGCTCATATCATCTTCAGTAATTTTACCTTCACTAACCAAAACATCTTCTAAGCGTTGATTTTTTGTTTCAGCATCATTCTCCGCTTTTTCTAAATCAGTACGAGAAATTAATCCTGAATCTAGAAGAAACTTTTTTAATTGTTCCGGTGCAATTATCATAGTACTTTGTTAAATAAATTATATCACAACCTCCTCACAACATAACTACTATTTATAGAGACCGCTCCAGGGCGCTTGCCCAAGTCTTAGTCTCCAAAATAGTAGTTATGTTGTGAGGAG
>CAJBRS010000100.1 GCA_903958115.1 uncultured bacterium
GCAAAGGGCTATAACCGAACTACTCAGAGACATTCCTGACCAAGACAAATACCTTGCCCTCTGGGAAGAATTTGAAAATGGAGATTCAGCAGAGGCTCATCTAGTCAGACAACTCGACAAACTTGAAATGGCATTCCAGTCAAAGATTTACGCTCTTCAACATGGAAAAAACCTGCAAGAATTTATAGACGACGTTCGAACTCACCTCAAGTCAAAAAATCTTCTGAAGATTCTTGCCGAACTTGAAACAATCTAGCAAAACGCCACACCATTGCCGGTGTGGCGTTTTTATTGGGAAATATTGACCTTAAATGCTATGATGCTTCTGTCTATGCCACATAAAAAGAAGGGGTTCAATACAAACAACCCCAAAAACAGTCAAAAAAGTAGGCCTAAAAAACGCACCGCCAACACGACCGAGCGCTTAGTTGGACGTATTAGTATAAATTCTAAAGGGATTGGCTTTGTGACACTTGGCGACGAAACAACACTTAAAACTAAAAAAAGAGGAGCAAACGATGATGATATCCAGATCCCCAACGAATACTTAAATACAGCCCTTCACGGTGATACCGTAGAGATTAGAATCGTCGGTAAAAACCGATTCAATCGAAAAGAAGGATCTGTTGAGAAAATTTTAAAGAGAGTCAAAACCAACTTTGTCGGGGTTCTCGAAAAAAATGGACAAAATTTCTTCTTAATACCTGATGATAAAAAAGTCTATCGAGATATTTTTATTCCCCAAAGAGATTCTATAGATGCTGAAGCTGGAGAAAAAGTTTATGTACAGATGAAGCCTTGGATTGATGCAAAAAGAGATCCTCAAGGTATTGTTCTAAAAAGACTCGGCCGCAAGGGAGATAACTCTGTAGAGATGCACTCCATCGTCTTAGAAAAAGGTTTTGAGATTGACTTCCCCGCTCCAGTAACTGAAGAAGCTGAAGCGCTTGAAAAAAGCGAGAAACCAATCTCCCTAGAAGAAATCAAGAAACGACTTGATATTCGCGATACACTAACAATGACGATCGATCCCTTCGACGCAAAAGACTTCGACGATGCTATTTCATACAAAGAACTACCAAACAATGAACTGGAAATCGGAGTACACATTGCAGATGTGTCTCACTATGTTCGCCCAGGTACTGACCTTGATCGAGAGGCTCGCAAGCGCGCCTTCTCTGTTTATTTAGTTGATCGCACCATTCCAATGTTGCCAGAAGTTTTATCGAATGACCTATGTAGTCTTAATCCACACGAAGATAAATTGGCTTTTTCTGCAATCTTTGTTATCGACAAACCCTCCATTAATACCAACAGTATCAAGATTAAGTCTCGATGGTTTGGAAGAACAGTTATCAACTCCAACAAACGATTTAGCTACGAAGAAGCACAGGAAGTTTTGGATACTGGAAATGGCCCTCACCTGAAAGAACTAACTGAATTAAACAAGATTGCCAAAATTTTTCAAAAAGAAAAATATAAGAATGGGGCCATCGATTTTGAAACAGAAGAAGTAAAATTTCGTCTTGATGAAACTGGCCGACCAATCGAAGTATATAAAAAATCACGTCTTGATACCCACAAACTCGTTGAAGAATATATGCTACTTGCTAACCGCGAAGTCGCCGAATTTATGTTTAAAGCAGCCGCGCAAAAGAAAGGTGCCGCTGCCATCTACCGCGTTCACGATCTTCCTCAAAACGAGAAGATTACCGAGCTTTCTATTTTTCTAAAAGCTCTCGGGTACGAACTGCCAATAAAAAATGGCACTGCTACCTCAAAAGACATCCAGGCCTTACTTAAAAAAATCGAAGGAAGTGCTGAGGAGTCACTCATCAAAACAGCAACAATCCGCTCAATGTCAAAAGCTATATATGATAC
>CAJBRS010000101.1 GCA_903958115.1 uncultured bacterium
AATTTCCAAGGAGTGGTTATGTATTCCGAATTGTTGGCCGGCATTTTTGTTTTGGGACTTATAACGAGTTACTTGCAAGTTAAAACTATGGGAGGGGTAGGAAGACGATTACTTTTTAATTTGCGTAATAAAATATTTAATAAGCTTCAAGAACTACCGGTAGCTTTTTTCAATCAGAATAAAGCGGGGGATCTTATTTCCCGCATTAACAATGATACAGATAAACTCAACCAATTTTTTGCACAAGCATTGATGCAATTTCTAAGCAACATTATCTTGATTATCGGCACGGGAGTCTTTTTGTTGGTTATTGATTTCAAGCTTGGTCTTGTAGCTCTTGTTCCTGCTATTGTGGCATTGATTTTGACGCAGATTCTTTCTCCTTGGGTTAAGCGGGCGAGTCTAAAGAGTCTTCGAACTCTAGGATCAATGAGTGGAGAAATTCAGGAAAGCATTAATAACTTCAAAGTTATTGTGGCGTTTAATAGACTAGATTATTTCAGAAACAAATTTAAAGAATCTAATGAGGCAAACTATTCAGCTTCTGTCTCTGCTGGCATCGCTGGAAATATTTTTAATCCAATATATGTTTTAGCTTCTTCTTTGGCACAGCTTGTTGTGCTAGTTTTTGGAATATATTTCATATCGGATGGGCATTTTACTGTTGGGTTGCTCATCGGTTTTTTGCTCTATGTAAACAGTTTTTATAATCCATTAAGACAGCTTGCTTCTGTTTGGTCTTCCTTGCAATTAGCTCTTGCCGGGCTAGATCGTATCTCTGAAGTTTTGGCACTTGAGTCAGATATTAAGATAGTCACCTCGGTATCTGCTCCAGATGGTGTTGGCGTAATGGAATTTAGGAATGTCTTTTTTCGTTACGATGACGGCGTAGAGGATGTTTTGAGGCATCTGAATTTTGTTTTGGAAAAAGGAAAAACTTATGCTCTGGTCGGCCCGACTGGTGGAGGAAAGACTACCACCGCTTCTCTGATGGCGCGCCTGTATGATCCGAGCAAGGGGACAGTATATCTAGAAGGAAAAGATCTGAGATCATATAGCGCAAAAGAGCGTGTAAAAAAGATCGGGTTTATTCTTCAAGAGCCTTTCCTTTTTACTGGTACGATTCGTGAGAATATCCTTTATGGGAATGAAGAATATCAAGGACACTCCAATGAAGAATTGGTAAAAGTACTAGACGAAGCAAATCTTACAGGGTTACTCTCGCGATTCTCTGATGGTCTTGATACCAAAATTTCTCAAGGCACAGACGCTATTAGCTTAGGGCAAAAACAACTGATTGCTTTTATCAGAGCAACTCTTCGTAATCCAGATATCTTGATTTTGGATGAAGCCACTGCAAATATTGATACTGTTACCGAACAATTGTTGGAAGAAATTATTAAAAAATTGCCAAAAAAAACCACAAAAGTCATTATTGCCCATCGTCTTAATACGATCGAAAATGCCGATGATATTTTCTTTGTGAATTCTGGTAAAGTTGCTGAAGCTGGGTCTATGCAGCGCGCAATGGAGATGTTACTTCACGACAAAAGACAGAGTTAAAAAACTATTTAGTTTTTTGATTATTGCGTGGTAATCTTTCAGTATGAAAATAATAAAATATACAGATAAAAATTACTCATCTCTTCTGAGTGAGTTGGATCGTAGGTCAGCCCCATCTCTGGAGGTTGAACAGTCCGTAAAAGATATTATTAAAAGTGTTCGCGAAGGAGGAGATGCCGCCCTTATTGAATTAACTGTGAAATATGGTGGTCCTCAATTGAAAGCTTCAGATCTTCTAGAGGTTCGTAAGCCAAAAGTGGATAAGTTAGTAAATGCAGCTCTCAAGGCTTCTTATACTAATGTTCACAATTTTGCATTAAAAAGTTTGAGAAAAGATTGGAAGATGAAAAACAAAGAAGGAGCTACGGTAGGAGAAAGATTTGATCCTTTTCAACGTGTGGGTATCTATGTGCCAGGTGGAACAGCCCCTCTGGTTTCTAGTGCGATTATGACTGTTACATTAGCAAAAACAGCCGGCGTCCCAGAAATTGTTGTTACTACACCAGCTGATGTTTCCGGCAAAATAGATGATAATCTTTTATACGCTCTGCGTTTTGCCGGAGCAACTGAAATATACAAAGTGGGAGGGGCTCAGGCTATTGCCGCTCTTACTTATGGGACAAAAACGATCAGACCTGTTCAAAAGATTTTTGGCCCAGGAAATGAATATGTCGTCGAAGCGAAGAGGCAGGTTTTTGGATCAGTCTCTGTGGATTTGTTGCCTGGTCCAAGCGAAATAATGGTTATCGCAGATAAAACAGCAAATTCATCATGGATTGCTTCGGATCTTCTTGCCCAAGCCGAGCACGGAAAACACAGCAAAATCATTTTGGTGACTGACTCAGAGAAGCTTCTTGTTGGAGTCCAAAATGATATCAATATACAACTTGGTAATTTAAAAAGACAAAACTTTTTAGATGAAGTGTTGAAGAGTAATTTTGAAATAGTTTTGGTTGAGTCAATTTCTGATGCTATAAACATTGCTAATAATTATGCCCCAGAACACGTTTCGATTGCTGCAAAAAATGAAGAAAAATTAGCTAAAAATATAATGACTGCTGGAGCGATATTTATTGGTTCTTATTCTGCTGTGGTAGCAGGTGATTTTCTTGCTGGCCCTAGTCACACCTTGCCGACTGGTGGTGCAGGAAAATCTTTTTCAGGTCTTACTGTAGATATGTTCCAACGACGCACTAGTATTATTAAGTTTGATAAAAAGGCAATAAAAAAATCAGTACCAGTAATTAAAATATTTAGCGATATAGAGGGTTTGGATGCTCATGGTGAATCAGGGAGGGTGAGGGGTGAGTAGTAGTATGATATAGTTTTGGTATATGAAAAATCACAAACGCGGTTTCCTTGGTATTGCCACATTAATTGTCGTTGCCTTAGTGTTAATTGGAGGAGGGACGTACCTTGCTCTTAGGAGTAAAAACCAAAACCATACCAACACAGCAACTTCTAGTACAGATTACCAACAAGCGAACCGTACAAGCACCACTACTATAAATAATACGGAGAGCCCTAAATTTTCTCCAAAATTTGAAATTAGTTCTGTTAGTCCAAGTGTTGTAATAGTTGGAGGAGGGATTTCAATTCAAGGAAAAGGTTTTAGCAGTACATCTAAGCTTAATTTTTACAATAAAAGTCTTTTGAAAGATGGTGGAGTCGTCGGCTATTTGACTAATCCTGAATATGTATCATCTGACGGTACAGAGATAAGATTTGTTGTAAACAATGATTTTTTTATCCATGGTCTACAATCTACTGCAGGTGCTTATCAGGTCGCGGTGTCGGACGCGGACGTTTCAAGTAATCTAGTTAACCTTACTGTTGTTGCCCCTACCTCGGCGCAAAATAGTGCCACCAAATATACTGATCCTACCTATGGTTTCGTTTTATATTATCCTTCGGCTTGGACACTTGTTTCGAAAGGGGAGAATAAAGATATCGGAATAATTAATTTTGATAACATTGGTCCTGACGGCGGAAATTCAATTGATGTGACTGTACAAGATGGAAACAAAGTTACTACTACAGATAATAAATTTGGAGAAGTGAGTTATTTTTATGACACGCATGATGGAGAGTGGATGACAATTGGTAATGATGGTGTGACAAAGCCCGCTAAAATCTCATATTACACAGTTTCAGGTTTACCAGTTTTTATGGGGACCAATCGTTGGAAAACAACTATTGTTGCACTCTCGACTACTAAATTC
Organism: uncultured bacterium; assembly: GCA_903958115.1. Classification (GTDB taxonomy): domain Bacteria; phylum Patescibacteriota; class Minisyncoccia; order Phycocordibacterales; family CAWITU01; genus CAJBRS01. The sequence continues at coordinate 3,786 of CAJBRS010000101.1, forward strand.
CTAGTAATTCATATTACAGGTTCTGGCTGGACAGCTGTTGTAGATTCTCTTACGAAAACAGTACTTAATGTTGGGCAAGATATTGATCTAACAAAGATGGGTGCTGTAATCAGGGAGGAGTTGACTGCTTCGGTCAATCAATAATTTTGTTAAGAACTCCTCAGTATAAAATGCTTTGTCTTTGGGGTGGGTTAAAATTGTTGTTACTAAATTTTTGTTTACCCATTTTATTTCTGATGTTATGTCATCTTCAGTGGAGACCTCTTCTTGTGAAGTCTTAAAAACAAAAAGGGTAATTTTTTTGTTTACTACTTCGATACCATTTGGCGTATAGACGTCAGAGGTTCTTACATAGCTTTCTAATTCTTTTTCTAAAATTAAGTCTTTTATTCCAGTCTCTTCCAAGATTTCTCTCTTGGCTGCTTCGAGAGGCGTTTCGTCTTTTTCTAAGTGGCCTTTTGGGAATGACCACGATACACTTCCTTGTTTTACTAAGACTATTTCATTTTTTTGATTAATTATAATTCCTCCTGCACTGTGTCTTGTGAAAGTTTTGTTTTGAGTCGTCTGCATTGTTGATTGAAAAAATTAGAGTAAGGACTGTGCATTATACAGACATAAAAAAATATTTGTAAGGGGAGTTTATCCACACTTTGTTTGTGATAAAATATATTTATGATTCATATTTTAAATAGAGACGTTTATAAGGATGGGGAAAAGGTTGGTTGGGTGGAAGGAGGCCACATTTTTGAAAGTAGTGGCAAAAAGATCGGTTATATTTCTGGTAACGATATTTTTTCTTATTCTGGAAATAAAGTCGCTTATTTAAAAGGGACAGCTCTTAATAGGGTGGGGCACTCGATTGTTGTCCACACAGATGAGATAAATAAAGAGGTGACCAAGGGTGATTTTTCAGACCTTGAGAGAGCGGCTGTCTTTACTCTGTTTTCCTAGCGACGATCGCTGAATGTATTTCTGACGTGAGATCGTTGTTTATTTTGATTAACTCGTGCACTTCATCTTGAATTTTTAGCAAAGCCTCAGCATCTTTGTATGTCTGCAGTGCTTGTTTGTCGGAAGCGGCCGCAGCAACCTTCTGTCCTACCATGATAACTGATAGAAGCACTAATTGTAGAAAGGTCTGAGCTAGCCAAGAAATAGAGGTGGCTATGCCGCCGTGAATAGCGGCAGGGAGGCTGATAAGAGCTATGATGGCAAAGATATAGGCGCACCACATTGTACCAACCGCAGCGGTTATTTTTGTTGCCAAAAAGCCGTTAAAACCTATGTGTTCATGTTTCGTTAGGTGAGGTCCGACTTTTGAACGTTCCTCGATACGAGGGTGGGGGATGTGTTGTTTTGTCATACAATAATTATATATGTTTAGTTCTATAATCGGAAGCTCGTAAGAGTGAGTAGAATCCCTTGACATAGCCATATTTTTATGCTAGCATCCGCACCAAACCTGTTTAAGTAAAACAGACTGTTCGTTGAAATTACGAACGCAACAAAAACAAAAGGAGAAACAGACTATGCCAACAAAAGCGGCACCAACTACCAGTACACCACCCGACAGTGGCGATGTTTTCGCCCGTCTTCGTCAACAAACTGATGTGGCCCTTGGCCGCGTTCAGGAGGATCGGACAACGACCCAGGAGGTTATTACCGAAATCAACACTCTTGAAGCCCAGATGTCTGAGGCTTCGAAGGTGACAGATGACACAGCCCGTGCTGCAAAAATTCGCGCTCTGACCGAGACGACACAGCAACGCGCAGCTCATATTCAGACCGAACGCCAAAACCTCGCAAGAGCCGTTGCCGGCGTTGAGGCCATGATGAGTGGAATGAGTGCAGAGTTTCAAAAACTCACTCAAGTCACACCCGAGCAGACTGCTCGAATCGAAGCTGCCAAGAAGGCCATTGTGGATGCGGAAGATGCTGTCACTACGGCGGAGAATACATCCAACATCAGATATCTTCTTTCCGGAGGCAAAGTCAAAGCGGTGAAAGCCGCTAAGGCTTTGTTGAAGGAGGCTCAAGACCGTTTGCCGATTGTAAAATCGCAGGTGGACGAAGAAGTTCGCGATCGCCTCATGAACGCTAATTTCGAGATGCTCTTTGCTGAGCTTTCGAATCGCTCAATGGGGACGGCCGCGATCTTGCGCGAAGATGTCAAAGAGGCGGGCGCCAAGATTGAAATCGTGGAAGCCCGTCTCAAGACGTGTTTGGAAGAGCGCCAAATTGCTACGGAAGCGTTGCAAGAGCTCCGCCAGAAGGTCGAAGAGCAGGAGGCAATCCTCAAGCAAGAGGAAGCCCACCTTGTTGACTTTGTTTCGGGTACGGCAGATTACTCCACACAGGACTCCAAGATCAAAACGATGCGTTCCGACATCCAAAGGCTTATTAGTCTCCGCCAGGAGGCGACGGCAGCCTTTGAGGTCAAGGAAAAAGCGGTTGAATACCACGAGGCGAGTCTGAAAGGACTCGAACAGTTGCGGGGAAATCTCCGCACCTGGATTACGAAGCTTGAGCTGGAAACGGCCGAGCAGAATATTCTCTTCAGTGTTCGTCTGACCACCATGAAGTTGCATGCCGACGAAGACGCCGGCACTCGGATTGATGGAATGAACCGTGAAGCGCAGATTGGGAGCTTGGAAGACATCATCAAGATCGCTCGGATTTCCGGCGATCGTGCTGTCGCCATGTTTAAAGGGCATCCGGAAACCATGCAACGCATTTCGGCTCTCAAAGCGGCTCAGGCCGAAGACATTGCCAAATTGCGGAAGGAATTCGCCGACATCTACGCTGACTTGGAGGCCAAGCACGGGATTGCTTTCGGGGCGGACAGCTCGTTCACCTACGATGGTCTCGTGTCCCAGCCAACCGGAGAGCCGGCAGCGGCCTAGGCATTAGCACACAACCTACGAGAGGGGGAGGAGGACACAAAACCTCCTTCCCCTTTTTTTCTGAAACGATAAACGAAAGGAAAATGAAAAACTATGCCAGACACAATGGAAAAAGAGGCTGAAGCCATGATGCTTCCCCAAGACGGGGACTATAAGCGTTACTTCAGTCTCCTTGAGCGAACTTTTGCTTACCTTCGTCGGTGGCAAGATTCTCGTATCAAGAATCAAGACCTTGAGCAACTTGCCATCTATGACATGTTTGCTCGGATCCTCTACACTATCCAAGCTCTTGAGATGAAATATTCTCATTCTCTTGGTAAAAAGATGATCCTTGATCTTCACTCGTCGGGATTTCCTCATGCTGTCAGTATCATTGAAATGATGGCGGACATGAAGGCAACGCAACGCGTTGGTCCTGTCGCAAAAGAAGAGACAATACGTAATCAAATGCTTGATCACATGTTTGCTGAACACAAAAGGCCAGATGAGCTTATTGCTCTGATGGCTGACGTGAAGTATCACGAGATGCTTGATCCCAAAAAGATCATTCAGCAATTCACTCCCGGGGGGCTTGTCCTTCTCGGAAAAGAATCAGGTGTTCGTCACTATTTGTTCTCTTGGCTTTGCTACGATCCTGAATCGAACATTCCTCATATCCACGTCATGCTCTTTGAGCAAGACGAGGAAGTGGAGTTTCTCGAAGAAGGCTCGAGTACTTATGCAGAATTTATGAAGGCGGTAAAAGCCTTCGGTTCGCATGTGCCAAAACAGATCAATCTTGTTCTGTCCGATCTCGATCGGACAATCAACTGGATTCATCCGAAAATGTTGGAGCGATGGAAGATCGGGCCAATCTTGTCTGAGTTTTCTGCTGATGCGGAAACGAAGCAGCCGCTTCTAGTACCACTTCGGCAATGGGGTAGTCTTGAGGATTTCATCCTCTTGATCAAGGTTGAACTTTGCAATTCAATCTCGGAAAAACAAATCAGCGAAGGGTGGTTGGAATCAGTGCTTGGTTCGAAAGTTCGTCAGATTTTTGGAGTAAATCAGGTTGATCCTGACTGCTTCGAATCGGGCGCGACGAGTATTACTCGGTACATGATTCTTCCACATCACGTTCTACAACACCTGGATCCTTCTGTGGAGGCTTACGAAAAATATGCCACCCATAAGAGGGTTCCTTATCAAGGAGACGACATTCATGAAATCGACTAGCAGTATTCCGATTTTGCCGGAACAGCTGACACCTTATCTCTCGCCTGCGAACCTCCAGTTGACGAAGACTAGTTATCGTCCGCTGAAAGGTTTCAGGCAGGGGAATGGTGAAAGCTGGACGACACTTCTCGGGAGTCAGCAGGTAGAACAGGAGGTTAGCATCGTCAACACCATTAAGGTGGTCATCTGCAAGGATGCCCTTCTCATTGGTGAGAATGCTAACGCCGTTCTTCATGCTCTTCGTATGGGTTCTTGTCTCGGTGCATATTTGGCTGATCAGTATAGCCAAGCATCGGGGCTCGAAGCCTTTAAATTACGTGAATCGAAAAGGGATAGCCTCAGTGCCTTAACGGGTGCTGAAGCCGCCGAGAAAAACCAAAAAAATGGTACGGCGGGTGCGATTGCTCTTTTTGTGATGTCAGCCTACGTCGTCTGGAAGCTTGGAAGCCTGCTGGATTCGAAAGCGGATTCAATGCAGATGGAACAACCTGCGGTGCCTGAAACTGTTTTGACAAGCGCGATTGCTTCAACAAAGTGCGCGCTCTACTACTACGGTTTCTATCTGGAAAAAAGTGGATTGGTGAGGAACGAGATGGAACTCGTCAAAATCACTTCCCTTTATTTTCAGCAGGTGATGAAGGAAGTTCAATCGCGGGTGCCGAGTCTTCGTTTTACGGAGGCATTCACCGAAGTCAGCTATCGGCTCAAGGATACAGAATTTGCTATCGATGGTTTCAAAGAACCGTCGTCGGCGATTCTGCCCAAGGTCGTAGCACAACGTGTGGAGTTTGGTCGTATCGTGGGTAACCACGCTGCCAAGCACACTATTCAACGAGTTGTGGATCGGTTGTGTTGCTATGATCCCATTGCTGGTGCAAATCCTTTTAGCCGTTTTGGCGGAGTGATTTCCTCAGCAATGGGTTGTGGTAAACCAGGGACGGGCAAGACTCTTCTTGGTAGCGCAGCCTCAACACTTCTCAGTGATCGGTGTGACCAGATTGGTTTGCCATACCGATTCCACGAATTGCCAGTCGCCCTGATCTCAAGTTATCAAGGCGATACTGACAGAAACATGTCTGCTTACTTCGAGCCATTCTATGACAAGTCAGGAATCTTGCTCGGTCTCTTGGATGATTGCGAAGGCATCTTCCTTAATCGAGCGTTTCCACATGTTTCGGAAGGGCAGAGAGCTGCCATCAAGGTTTATCTGACCAAGACCGAAGGAGCTAGTGCTCCTCGTCTCGGCAATAGCTTGATGTTGTTCCTGACAAATATGCCGGATCAGATTGATCCAGCTGTTATGTCTCGTCAGCAACTTCGCTTCAAAATCGAAGGGGCTGAAACGGAAGCCGACTTTGCCGACCAGATAAGGATGGGAGTAGAAACCTATGACAAGGTGGATCCCAAATTCGTTGGCCTCGCTGACATGTCAGGGTACAGGTTCTTGGAAGCTCAGAAGCAAAGGACGCTAGCAGCGCAGTTAGCGGAGAGCGTAGAGCTCACTGATGACCGGCTAATAAAGTTGGAGAAGGATGCTAGGGCAAGCTACTCGCTTGATAATCTTGGCTACTTCGCCACCCTCTTTAAACTTCTGCTTGGGGCTTATCCGCAATTCAGCTCCCGCGATGTGCGTAACATCATGGTGGCCGCGGACAGTCGAGTGATGGATTTCGATCTACCAGGGGAGTGGTTCACTAATCTGGACCTATTCTTCGCTAAGGACTTTGAGTCCAAGGTTGAGATCTTGAAGAAGTACATCAGGGAATGTATGGGGAATGTTTCATATCCCCAAATCTTGCGCCAAGAGGTGGTGAAGTATCTCAACGTCTTCGTGACGATGGAGAACACTGCCTTTCAGCGTAAGGTTGATCAACGCTTGGAGGAATTCAAAGTCCACCAGGCAGCGACAGCTGCGTTCGAGAAGTTCGTCGGTAAATAAGTACAAAATTACGCAAAATAACACCGGTGGGGAGAAGCAATTCTCCTCACCGGTTTTCTGTTATTCCTATTGACTTTACTGTATTTTATGGTAAAATAGGCAACAAACTACGTAAAAAAACGTTTTCAACCGGTCTTTGACAAAAAGATCACAACAAAGAAAGAAACACATAATGGACAAACTTATAGCTGCGAACTTGTTTGGAGATCAACTGGCTCGTATTGACTCACCTGAGCTTGTGGGTCGGTACAATGAGTGTCTGAAAGCTATTGGCTTGGAGCCAACAAAGCTCGAGGCGTTCAGTATCGATGGTATCGGCTGGAGTCCGCAGATTGCTCAAGAAAGGAAGCGCATCAAGTACTTCTCAATGGGGACGGCGGCACAGTTCGGTATTATTTTAACACCAGCTCAAAAAGGCTTACCCATTTTCACGCCGATTAATTCGTTTGATCGGTTGGTGATGGAAAAGTATTTTCGCAATTTCGGGAAACACGTTTCTGATCTGACAAGTCGCACAGGCCTTTGGCTCGACTTCAGTCATGATTTGCTTGAATTTCAATCGCCACTCGATCTCCTTATGGTTGATTCGGTGGTGGTGCGTTCAGCAGACGTTGACGGCTTAATGGAAGCTGCTCGTCAGCAACGGGAACTTGACCGACAATTTCGGAGAGCTGAAAAAGCTTGGCAGGATGATTCGCTCATGAAAAAAATCTGCGACAGCGCGGAGAAATACGGAGACCTTCGTTTCCGGGCGATGATCATTCCTGACCTTCCTTTTTCGGACTTGCGTTGTTTTGTGACGCAGGCCTTTGGCGGAGTTTATGTTTTTCGGGACACCCCGAAGAACGGACCGCTTTTGGTGACTGTCGATGATCAGTACAAGCCGATGTCGGAAGATACGGCGACCGTATATCATGCGAGCGATAAAGAATTACCAGCAGTCCTTCTTAAGGAGGGAATAACGGATGTTCCGCTCGGTTGGTATAAAAACCATCTTTCTGCTCTCGAAGAAATTCGGGACTTTCACATCGTTGACGCCTATTACAAGGCTGGTAACGGTGATGTTGAGTTCCAAAATCTCACTTCGGCGCAATTGAAACAATGGATTGCTGGCAATTTGCCAGCATTACCAGTGTGGTTTTCTGAGCTTGGACGGCTGATCGCTCAGCTTCGTCAAAAGACTTCAGTCAAGACAATCAAAATCTCTCATGAGCTCTCCGCTATCCTGATGCGCCCGTCGCATCAAGTTGCAGAATCGCCTGGTGCAGAGGAAGTCACGCTGCAGCTCTTGGCTCGGCTTGACCCAACTGACGTAGAGCGGTTGTATGTTCACAACAAAATTCTCTTCTACGACCTCTATCGGGGTTGGTCGGAAGGTAAGAAGAAGTGGTGCATCAACTATCTCACTAGTCGCGGACATCCGCGGCACATAAACGCAGAGAAAGACAAGAAATAAAAACGGAAGGAAATAAAAAAACATGAATCAGTTTCATTCGGACATGTACTATGCCAAAAGTTGGCTTATGGGGTTCTACCTCCTCGCCATCATTTTGGCAGTCCTGGATCGTTGGCTTGCTACCATCATCTACGGCTGGACGCACGAAAAAGTTAGTGGAAGTTCTGCGCCGCCAACTAAGATCAAGGGTTTGATCTACGGTCGGCGAGCATGGACTTGGTTTGTTCACGGAATTATTCTTTCAACACTACAGACAGTTTTCATTACGCCGCTTGTCCTGACAACTCTCAGGAATCCGGCCATTGAGCTCGTTCTGTGGGTTACGGAAATATTCATTGTCATGATCGGTTATCTTACCGCAAAGGTGGTTTACCGTTTTGGTGGACCATTTATATGTTGGACTTTCCGTATTACTGAAAAGGTGGATACGGGGGAACTACATGTGACGGAAACCGTAGAAGAGCAAGTCGAGCAAGCGAAGAGCTGGTTCGGCAGGCTGGTGGCAAAAATCAAAGGTTTGAAAAAAACCAAGCCGTCGGTTATCTCTGTACCACCTCCGACCCCGAAGCCAAAACCTTCGGCGGCCGATATCGAGCGTGACATCAACAACTACACGGGAGGTCGTTAGCATGACAGAAAAAAATGTGAAGGAAAGAGGAGCGATATTCTGGTTGGCGAAAAATCTGACCGGGGCATTGCTCCGGTTCACTGATCGGCACTGGATTATCAAGGTTGTTTCTTTGATCTTTGCGGTACTTGCGGTGGTGTTTGTTTTTATCACCCGTGCCGCCTGGCAACCGATCGTTTTAGAGGTTCGGCTTCATACCCCGCAACTCTTTTTCGGTTTGTTGCTTTGGATCGTGATGAGCACACTCTGGCGAAGTCGCCTGCGTAAGGCATTTTGGATTATCGCTGTGTTGACAGTGGTGATGTTCGGATTGGTCGAGCGTTATAACCTCGATCCAGTTCAGTACATTACTCTGTACCTGCGGTATAAGTCCCTCGATCTGAAAGAACTCAGCGACTTGCCAGAGACCGATCACGAACGCGTTCAGCCTCTTCATTCAATTCGAATGGTGGCTGGTGAAAAAATCACCATTGCCGAGCGTGCTTCAGGCCCGAACTTTGTTCGGGTTGGTAAAGATCAGTATCGTTTTACGATGGCCATCGAGCCGTCGTACAACGTGCCGAGGTTGTTTGGAAACATTCAGGAAATCTTTAATTTGTCGGCGACGTCGCCGGCCTTGGATTTTTCCACTAGTCGAGAGAAGGTACAGTTTGCTGTTGGTGAAGGTTTGCTGTGGGGCAAGAGTGCTCACGTGAACGTCATCAACACCTTCGGTCTCTTTAAATTTCTCGGCTACAAACCAACTGAGGTGAGATACATCACTGATGATTCGGGAGCGTGGGTGGAAGTTATTCCTCTCATCCGGTATACCGGTTTATTCCCGCATCCAGAATTTGGGGGTGTTCAGATCATTCATCAAAGTTCTGGTGGATTCTGGCACTCCCTGAAGAGTTTGTTTGTTGGTGATGGCTACTGGATTCGTCCTCGCGATATTGGAAAGTTTCCGTATCTGCGCGGACAAAATCTCATCCCGACTGAAGTTTCCCGTTTTATGGCGGAGAGCTTTAAGTTTCAGGGAGGAATTCTGGCACCGTTGCCAGGGTTTCATAGCGGAGATTTACGTGTTCCAGATTTGCCTGGGGATCAGAATGATCAACCATACGTCACTTACGACAGGTTTACCCCTGGTGTCGGTGATGGTAACAAGCTGTATCACTACTTCGCCCTGCAGGCCTTCCAGAAAAACAGTGAAGGTCTGAACACTAGTCTCTTCGTGCCGGCAGACGGCATTGGGCAGATTGGTGTGTACAGGCATTCTGAGAGGCAGGATGGATTAACTGGTATCACCGCTGTCGATCCGATGGTTCGTGATAGTCAACCGATGTTCGATTGGTCCTCGAAAGGGACAGCTGAACATCGACCATTCATCCGAAAGATCGATAGCAAGACGAGGTTCTTCTGGCTTTCGACAGTCGTGACTTACAAAGATGCGAATGGGAAAAAGGCTGGCGATTTTATTGCCGGCACAATTCCATTGGTAGCTTTGACGGACGCATCCTCAAGGAAAGTTGTTTGGGTCGATGCCGACAAACCAAAAGAATGGGCTGGCCAAGTTGAAAAAGCGATGGGCAGTATCTGGAAATAGTTGCCAGAAGAAAACAACTAAAACAATGTTAGTAACCGACGCGAGTCGAGGTTCAACCCTCTTCTCGCGTCTTTTTTTACCTAGTTTTGAGGCGTTGGGAGAATGGTAAATGAAGATGGGGCACTTTCTCCACCACTTGTTTCTACTGTTAGGGTGTACACACCAGGTGTCACGACAAGAAGGGTATTAGTGCAAGCTGAACCTTGCTGTCCAAATAGGTTACAAGCAGATTTTGTAATTGTAGGGATAGTGAATGAGAGATTTTTCCCGTCAGAAGATGAAATAGGGTCTCCGATGATTCTTTCGTTTAGTAGTACAAAAGTTTTAGATGTAAAGCTGCGTCCAACAAGACTTACCGATGTGCCAGTTTGGCCAGAAGTTTGCGATTGACCGTAAATTGCCGGGATAGGATTGTTTGCGTTTGGATCGGCTCCAACTACAATTGTGAACTTTCTCGAAGCAGTGTTGCCGTCGAGATCAGTAACAGTAACAGTAAAAGTAAAACTTCCGGCAGTTTGAGGAATTCCATAGATTACAGAGGGTGCCATGTATCCGTTGACGCTGTTATTCAAAGATAAGCCGGTGGGTAAACTACCACTAGAGATAGACCATTTATAATCTTTTTGGAAACCTCCCGCAGAAAGATTTGTATCGTAGAGTACTCCTATATTTGCAGATGGTGTGAAGTCACTTGTTATGTAGTACTTTGAAAATGATGGGGCGATAACTGTGAAAGGTAATTGGTTACTGAAGTTCTTTCCGTCGTTACTTACACTTACACTCGCTGGTCCGTAACCTGCTCCGATTGGTACAACAAAAACAAGAGATGTTCCGCTAGGATCGACAGAGGTTGGGTTTATTTTAATGTTTTGCCCATTACCTAAATATACTGTACTAGATGCTGTAAAACTATTTCCGTATACGGTCACGGATGTTTGTCCATCATTTGCTGCTGTTACCGAAGAGAGGCTACTTATAGAAAGAGGCTGGTAGTTTGATGTTTTGGCAACAATATAAAATTGTGAGATATCACTCACACGTTGCTTCGTATTTGATTGCTCTAGAAACATTTTATAATAGCCATCACTCAAAATAGCTTTGGAAAAATCTGGAGTAAAAGTACCTGCTGAGTTTATGATAGCTCCGGAGCTCGGTGTAACATCCCAAGTCCCAGATGGATCGGTTCGGCTTAGAATCGCAATAAATGTTGATGAGGATTCGCAATTTACATTGTTCCAAGTAGGGTTAATGGTGTCTGTGTTTAGGTCAAATCTTTGGTTTAAATAAGGAGAAGTGAAATTAACACTGCAAGCTGCAACAGCTGGTGTGGCCGTTGGAGTATTTACAGACGGGTTTGTGTTTGATTGTGACGCTGTTCCGCTACAGCTCAAACTTTTTAAGGAGTTTCTTGTAGTTGGCCCAACATAACCCGTAGAAGATATGTTGTTATCACTTTGGAACTTTTGTACAGCCTTTAGCGTCATTGTTCCAAAATATCCTGATGGGGAAGTACTTAGATAGTTGGTCTGTTGTAAATATGTCTGTAATTTTGTCACACTCCCCGCAGTCTGAGCATCTCTTGCTCCTTGTCTCAGGTTGTATGATAGATCTGTGCAAGATGTGCTAGAGGCGTTAGCTGAGTTGATAATGATTATTAATACTAAAGTTGCTGTTGCTAGGAATAAGATTTTTTTAAACATAATTTAATTATACATTAATTATAATGTATTTTGGTTTTTCCTGTGGTACAATATTTTTATGCAAGAAAAACAATCACAATATTTTATTCCATTAGCTATTATTATCGCCGGTGGTTTTATAGCGTTTGCTATTTATCTTAACAAAACCCCACAACCTGGCACTAACCCAACTGCTGCCAATGTTGCTAATCAGCAGGCTCCTGCAGCCGTTGATATTAAGAATGTTAGTTTCGGTGCTGATCCATATATAGGTGATAAAAATGCGCCTGTTACTTTTGCTTTGTGGACTGATTTTCAGTGTCCATTCTGCAAGAGGTTTGAAATTTCAAGTGCTGGAGCTTCTGCTCCATTGGATGATCTGATTAAAAATTATGTTAAAACAGGAAAGGTAAAAATTGTCTTCAAAGACTACCAATTTCTAGGACCAGACTCGATGACAGAAGCTGTATTCGCGCGAGCTGTATGGGATTTGTATCCAGATAAATATTTCGCTTGGAGAACAGCTGTCTTTACCGCACAAGACGGAGAGAATTCTGGCTTCGGTGATGAGAAGTCTGTTGTTGTTTTAACAAAGACTGTCAGTGGTATTGATACTTCAAAGATAGAGCAGGCAATTTCACAGAAAAAGGATGCATATCAGCAGGCGATTGCTGCAGATTTGTCCGAAGGAAATAAGTTTGGTGTAAATGGAACCCCAGCATTTATCATTGGTAAGCAACTCTTTAGCGGGGGAATGGCTTATGCAGATCTAGCTAAACTAATCGACGCTCAACTTAAATAGTTTATCAAAAAAGTTTTGAGGATTAAGGCCCTTCTTTAGAAGGAGCCTTTTTCTTATCTTATATTCAATGAGTGAGTATGATCTTATGAAAAAGACTTTATGGTGCTTAAGCCAAAACATGTCTAGGACTAGGTGAAAGAACATCCCTGACAAAATGACCATAAACAAATTAAGGTGAGTAAAAATGGCTAGAAGGTATACCAGGAGGAATATCTCTGCGTTATGGCAAAGGCTGAACCCAAGCATTTCAGGATCATTCTTTTCCATTAAAGACATTTTGTCGTAGTAACGGAACATTCTCGCAGGGCTCCAATCTTTAGCTTTTGTTCTGTATAGATAGTCTAGATAATGATCTGAATCTATCATCACTGCACTAACTAAAAATAAGAGACTGTTTTGTATTCCCCAAGCAGGGGCTAGGGCTGCTGCTGCGACGCTGCTTATAATAATGTGCTCTTGGAGTCTCATATAATGATAAACGCTATGGTATCATATTTATATGCACGTTCATATTGCTGAAAGACTTCTACATTTTGTCAGTCAGATTCAACCAATTTGGTCTTATAGTCTGATTTTTATTTCTTCTTTGTTGGAGGGTATTCCTATTGTTGGAATTTTTAGCCCTGGGGGTATTTTGGTTACTGTTGGCGGGCTACTTATTAAAATTGGGTTGCTTGATCCTTGGGTGACTTTCCTTATTGCCACTATCGCTGCTGTCGTTAGTGACGTTGTTGGCTATTCTATTGGAAAGAAATATGGTTATGGATTGTTGAAAAAATATGGAAAGTATTTTTTTCTAAAAGAAGAACACCATATCGAAAAAACTCATGCATTAATAAATGACCATCCTGGTAAGGCTATTATTTTAGGTCGTTTCTATTACATAAGTCGATCAGTATCTCCTTTTTTGGCCGGTACTGCGTCTATCAGTTTTTCTCGTTTTTTTATTCTTGATGTAATCGGAGCATCGCTGTGGACTATTGTTCACCTGGCAGTCGGGTATATTTTTGGACTTGGATACGAAACAGCATCAAAATATATAAACTATGTTTTGTTGGCGGCCGTGCTTCTTAGTATCGCAGTGTTCTTTCTCTACGAATTTATTAATCGCCAACATAACGTGTTCAAGAAATATCATATTTATACTTTGATACTAAATATCTTTTCTATATACGCATTGGCCCAGATTATAGAAGATGTTTCAAATCAAGAGAATTTATATTTCTGGGACAAGGTTATTCAGAGTCATATTTCTAATATTTGGTCACCAGTGGGTGTTTCTGTTTTGGGCGCTTTTACTTATTTGGGTGGTCTCTATGGCGTTGCTTTTATAAGTGTTTGGATTTTAGTTTTGGTTATTCGTAAAAAAAGATGGCATCAAGCTGTGATTTTTAGTTTCGCTGTTTTTTCTAGTCTGGTCTCTGAATTTGTTATGAAATATGCCTTTCGCGTGCCACGCCCTCCTCAAGCACTGGTTCAGACAGAATATTTCAGCTTTCCTAGTGGTCATGCCACCATGATCACTACTTTGGGTATTTTAGCTTTTTATTTTTTTAAGAATGATTTTAAAAATGCTTGGGCGAGAAAGCTTTTCATTGTTAGTGATGTTTTAATAGTTTTGGCTGTATGCTTTAGTCGTGTTTATCTAAATGCCCACTGGACTTCTGATGTTCTTGCTGGCATGTCCCTGGCCTTATTCTGGAGCACCTTGTATATTTTAGTGGTAGTTGGAATTATTCATACCGAGAGGAAACCTCTACATCTTTTAAGAAAGATTTTTCGAAAAAAATATGAAATTACTTGATGGAAAAATTGTGAAGGCGAAGATAGCAGAACACTTAAAAGCTGAGGTGGTTGATTTGGTTGTGAAGCCCAAGATGGTCATTTTGCAGGTCGGAGATTTGCCGGAATCTAATGCCTATATAGCTCAGAAGAAAAAGTTTGCTGAAGAAATTGGTGCTGAGGTTGTTCATCAAAATTATGCTAATGATGTGACAAGCTTCGAGATTATTGTTGATATTCGGAAATTAAACATAGACTCGTCTGTTCACGGAATCATTTTGCAATTACCAGTCCCAAAAAATCTGAATGCAAGTGACCTTATCGACGAAATCAATCCTCAAAAAGATGTTGATGGTATGACATCTACCAATTTAAAGAAATTAGCGCAAAATCGGACTGATGGTTTTATACCAGCTACTACTTCTGGGATAATGTCACTTCTTGGTTTCTACAATGTTGAACTTGAGGGTAAAAAGGTTTTAATGATTGGGCGTTCGATGTTGGTAGGGAAGCCGACAGCCTTAGCTCTGCTTAATAAAAATGCAACAGTTTCAATCGCTCATAGTAAGACCAAGAATTTACCCGAACTATCTCGTGAGCAAGACGTGGTTATTGTGGCTATTGGTAATCCAAGGTTTATTACAGAAGAGTATTTTTCTTCTAATCAGATTGTGGTTGATGTTGGAATTAATCTGGAGAAGGTCGGCCTGAAGGAGGAGATTGATGGTCCTCAAAAAACAAAGCTTGTTGGTGATGTTGATTTTGAAAATGTGAAAGATGTTGTCGGCGCCATTTCTCCTGTACCTGGTGGGGTGGGGGCGATGACGGTAGCAGCGTTGTTTGAGAATCTTGTGAAAGCTTGCCAGCTACAAAATAAGGGCGTGATATAATTATTATCTATTTAGTAGTTAACCAAAAAATATGAAAAATTATTTCGAAGATAAAAAAGGGGTGATGTTTGCAAGTTCAGTTGCTATTGTCTTGCTTGCAGTATTTCTCTTTACACAAATTATTACTAATCTTAAGGCGTTGGACACTATTGGTGAGCAACCTAACCCAACAAATATTATTACAGTATCAGGAACATCTGATGTTTCTGCTCCAGCAGACACTGCAGAATTTAGTTTTACTATAACTGGTGATGGCAAAACCGTTGCAGACGCACAAGCAAAAGCAAATCCTGTTTCTAAAAAAGCTCTTGATTATTTAAAAGCTCAAGGGATTG
This sequence comes from uncultured bacterium, assembly GCA_903958115.1. Taxonomy (GTDB): domain Bacteria; phylum Patescibacteriota; class Minisyncoccia; order Phycocordibacterales; family CAWITU01; genus CAJBRS01. The sequence continues at coordinate 19,003 of CAJBRS010000101.1, forward strand.
CTGATGCCGATATTAATAACGGGGGGTACAACGCATATCCGCAGTATGGTACGGAGCAGGTAGCATGTCCTCAGGTTCAGACGATGATGGCTCCGGCTAATGGCGCAGCAGCTTCTCCGGTTTATTGTCCACCATCACAGCAGGTGATCACTGGATATGAAGTTAGTCAGACAATTTCTGTTAAGGTTCATGACACAAGTAAGGCGGGCACATTGCTTGGCGGTGTTGGGGCTCTAGGCGTTTCAAATATTTCTGGTTTGAGTTTTACTATTGATAACGAAGATTCTCTGAAGAATCAGGCGCGTAGTCAAGCTATCGACAAGGCTAGAGCTCAAGCAGAAGAGCTAGCAAAAGAATTACATGTTCACTTGGGTAAAATTACTAGTTTCTCTGAGCAGGGTAATTATCCTGGTCCGATTATGTATGCAAAGGCTATGATGTCTGGTGGTGCGGCTGATTCCGCATCTGCTCCAAGTATTCCAACAGGTTCAAATAAGATTACTTCGACCGTTTCAATTAGCTACGAAATTCGTTAGCCAGACGAAACATCACACACAAAACACCCTTGTTTCAGAGACCGCTCCGGGCCGCACGCCCCGCGTCCTAGTCTCTTCAACAAGGGTGTTTTGTGTGTGATGTTTCGTTTGACTCACTCTTTTTTGTTATTGGAAAACTGGGCGTCCCGCACTCAGAATAATACCCCTAGAGAGACTAAGACTTGGCCAAGCGGCCCGGAGCGGTCTCTCTGGGGGTATTATTCTGAGTGCGGGGCAATCGGTTGACAATAATAGAAAAAAGAGTATTATATGAGGTATTAACACCCCCGACAGGGGTTTTTTAATAGGGAAACTAGATTTCCCAACAAAATATATGGGACTAACAGAATATATAAAAGAGACAAAAGTTGAGATGAAACATGTTACATGGCCAAGTCGCAGACAGGCGATTGCTTTTACTGTGGTGGTTATTCTTATTTCGATCGGTGTTGCTTTATATCTAGGATTCTTTGATTTTCTGTTTACTCTAGGACTTGGGAAAATTATCTAAATTTAAACGGCTAAAAATAAAATAAACATGGCAAAACAACAATTAGATGCGGAAAGAAATTGGTACGCAATTCATACCTATGCAGGTTATGAAAATGCTGTAGCAAGAAATTTAAAACAGCGTATTGAATCTCTTGGCATGGAAGATAAGATTTTTGCAGTACTTGTCCCAACAGAAAAGAAAATTAAAATTAAGGCTGGAAAGCGTGCCGAAGAGGAAGAAAAAATTTATCCAGGTTACATCTTGGTGGATATGATTGTGACTGATGATTCTTGGTATGTTGTTAGAAACACTCCTCGAGTGACCGGTTTCGTTGGGTCAGGAGTTTATCCTGTACCTCTAGATAAGGGGGAAGTTGAGTCTCTATTTAAGAGAATGGATTCTGCTACAGTTAAACACAATATTGATCTTGATATTGAAGACGCGGTCATCATTGTAGATGGTCCATTTAAGGATCTTGAAGGAAAAGTTGATGAAGTCGACACAGAGAGAGGAAAGGTTCGAGTCCTTGTATCGATGTTCGGTCGCGAGACACCAGTAGAGCTCGATTTCTTGCAAGTAAAGAAGATTTAAGCTACTATTTCGAAGCTTCTAGCTTGAGGAGAGCTTTTATTTCCTCGAAACTAATATATACAAAAATGGCAAAGAAAATTACAAAAATTCTAAAAATGCAGATTCCCGGAGGAAAGGCTGTCCCTGGACAAGCTCTTGGACCTGTACTTGGAGGCGCCGGCATCAACATCGGCGAATTCGTAAAGCGTTTTAATGATGAGACAAAGGATCGTGTTGGTGAAATTGTTCCTACAATTGTTCAGATCCATGACGATCGAAGCTATACATTAGTCTACAAGATTGAACCCGCTTCAAACTTAATCATGAAGGCTATTGGTATTGAGAAGGGTTCAGGATCTAATCTTACAAAGAAAGCTGGTTCTATTACCAAAGCTCAGGTCAAAGCTATCGCTGAAAAGAAAATGGCTGATCTAAATGCTGGAAGTATTGAAGCTGCTATGAAAATTATCGAAGGAAGCTGTCGTTCAATGGGGATTGATGTAAAGTAGGTTGTAACGTAAGCACAAACAAAATAACACCCCTAAAGAGAGTAAGGCTTGGCCTAGCGGCCACGAGCGCTCTCTTTAGGGGTGTTATTTTGTTTGTGCTTGCTTTATGTACCTATTTCACATAATGTTACGAAAAAAGGAGGTTGATTGTGAAAAAAAATATAGATTTACTACCACCCAAAACATACATACATGTCCTACCAGGAGGAAAGATGCCCAAGCGTCAGACCGCCGGTGCTATTGGATACGATGTTCATCTTCGGGCAATTGTTTCGCCGACAGAGATGAGCGAAGAAAATCCTGTTCTTCGCAAAACCATTTTTGGTTTTGATCGTATTCCTAGGAGAAATAGTGCTTTGGCTAAGAAAATTTTCAGCGTCAGAAGAAAGAAAGGGGAGGGACATGAGCTTGTCTATCGGATGGCTCCGCATGAGTCTGTTCTGGTCGGTATAGGTTTTGTTACCGCAATGCCTTTCCCGATGTTTTATTGGACTGCTCCGCGCAGTGGTCTCGCTTCTAAGTGGGGCATTACAGTTACAAACGCTCCTGGCACTGTCGATCCTGATTATCGGGGTGAGGCGGGCATTCTTGTTTATAATCGTAACAATCACACTTTTGATCTTAAACAAGATATGCGTATTGCCCAGATCATTTTTCAGTGGGCGCTCATCCCACAGCTAAAAAGAGTTCGTTCTTACAGTAAATTACCGCCTTCTATCAGAGGGATTGATGGATTTGGCTCGACTGGTTTGGAATAAAAAAACGTTCCCAAAAAGCGGCTGTTCGAAGAATAGCCGCTTTTGACTATCTCACAAAAGAATGGTAGTGTTCGCTCGGAGGAAAAAACTATGAAACCATCTGAATTGGCAGATACCTTTACAAAAGTCGTCGAGTCTTTAAAGCATATCGTTATCGTTGTTGCTCAAATAGACCCAGACGCTCTCGCCTCAGCCTTTGTGCTGAAAGAGATCATCAGTAAAATCTCAGCGAAGTCGACCATGACGGTTGTGGATATCGTCTTTGGGGGCCACATTGGCAATGCCCAAAATAGGACGATCATCAACCTTTTTGATCTCTCGAGGGCCATGATTCCTTCAACGGAATACGATTTCTCAAAATGTGAAGCCGTGGCTCTCGTCGATTCTTCAAAAATGAAGGATGGTCGGGTGACCCTGCCAACAAATCTTTCGCCAGTCATCGTCATCGATCACCATCGTGATAGTGATTTGCCGACAGGAGGAGGTCAGTTTTACTGGATTGATGAAGTTGGTTCTTGTTCCACTATGCTTGTTGAGTTGTGGTTGGCGCTTGGCTTCGAAATTGAAAAATTGAACGAGGCTCTTCTTGTAATGCTGGCGCTTGGGGTCTTCACTGATACCCAAGCACTCATCCAAGCTGGTGAACGGGATTTCCAGGTTTATCAAAGTATCTCCAAACGCATAGAGCCGAGACAGCTTCAGAAGTTTCTGAGTCCGGCACTTAATAGAGATTACTTTGATCAACTGCAAATAGCTTTGCAAAATCGAGTTCAAAAAAATGGTTCTTTGGTGACCGGTCTTGGTACCATTGACCATGATGATGGCGATAATGTTGCCCTCATTGCCGACCTTCTTATACGAGAAAGCACGGTCTCAACAGTGATTGTGTGGGCGATTGTTGACAATGTCATACGTATCGCCGCTCGCAACGATGACGTGTCTGAACCTCTTGAGGATTTTCTTCGGGAGAAATTCGGGCCTGATTCTGGTGCGAAGTTGACCAGCCATGGATTGGGGATTGGAGGGGCTCGGCTTGAACTGAATTCTGCTCCTTGGATGACCAAGGCGTTGAAGTATGGCGATTCACAGAAGAAGCTCGAAGACTTTATCGGGCAGCTTGTTCAGGATCTCGTCTTCAACGATTGATTTCTGGACTCTAATCAGAAAGCGCGTCTCCTCGGAGACGCGCTTTGTTTTTTTATTTTAATACTTTGTATTCGAGAAGCAGTGTTCCACTTGGGGTTTTTTCTTCGGAAACCAATTCGAGTTTAAAATCGATATCCTGATTGAAGATCGTTAGACCCTTGCCAAATACAATAGGTTCGACAGTTAGATACAATTTTTCTATCAAGCCCGATTTCATAAACATTGTGTAGATACTTTGGCCGCCACAAATTGCTACTTCTTTGAAACCTCTTTCTTCAAGTTTTTTAAAAAGAATAGCTGGTTCGTCTGTAGTTGTTTCAGCTCCATCAAATGTCTCGTTTAGTGAGTACACAATATTGAGCCGGCCTGGGAGAGGATTTTTTAATGTTTTGAATGTTGTCTGGCCCATTACCACGACACCAGCGCGTTTGGTTATTTCGACAAAGCGAGCCTTGTCTTCTTTGCTGGTCCAATAGGCTGCGTGATTAGTATCTTTGGCAATAAATCCGTCTGTCGTCAAGGCTGAAATAATGAATGGTTTTATCATGCTCATATTATATCGTTTTATTGTTTTCTGTGGAAATAAAATTATGCTAAAATACCGATACATATGACCGAGGCCAATATAACAATAAATAAAGGAATTTTTGGTTTAAATGCCAACTTTAGCCATCGGTATATTTCTGATTATAAGAAGCTCACCAAGCTCGTTGATCATTGTAAGGGATTGGGGTTGGAGGTTGTTTTGACTCAAGGGACCTATGATATGGTGCATATTGGTCATGCTAGGTATTTTGAAGAAGCAAAAAAACACGGTGACCTATTGATTGTCGGAGTAGATAGTGATGAAAAAGTTCGAGCGCGAAAAGGCCCGGAGCGTCCAGTGGTGCCACAAGATGAAAGACTTGAAATGGTGGCGCATCTTCGATCTGTTGACGTGGTTGTTTTAAAACAACACAAAGCTCCTAAGTGGAGTTTAATTAAGACAGTAAGGCCTGATGTATTAATTGCCACGAAAGAAACTTACACGAAAGCTCAACTAAAAGAATTAGAAAAATATTGCAAGAAAATAATTGTGCTAGATCCAATGGCCACCACTTCCACGAGCGCCAAGATTCGACGACTTCAGATAAGTACAGCCAAAAGTCTTGGGAAGCAACTTACCCCTAAAATAATGTCGACGATTGAAGAGGTTCTAGAAAATTTGAAGAGATAGTCTAAAAAGTATGGAAAAAGAAACAATCATTATTGCCCACATTCCTGTATTGCATCAGGGTTATAAAAAGTTATTCGAATCTCATCCTGAGGCAAAAGAGCTTTATATTCTTGGTCCAGAATTGGTGGGGGAATACCCTCATTTGGCAAAGGATATTCGCCAGCTTGATGCAGAATTGGTTAAGGAGGCTATCGAAAGTTGGAAGATTTTTGATGTTGTAGAAATTTTAGATAAGGAATTATTAGTAAAAATTGCTGATCTAAAACCACGAATTGTATTGCCAAATGAGGAGGTAACTAAAGGTCTTGTAGAAAAATATCTATCGAAGATCGAAGTGTTGTACAGCCCAATTTTTTTGCGATGGGACAAACACAATACTGTCACAGAGACAGAAATAAATCCTGACAGAAAAATTTCCCGAGAAGAGTTTGATCGAAACATTATGGAAATGGCCGGCAAAGAGGGAGAGAAGAGTACTGATATCTGGCGAAGAATCGGATCAATTTTGGTAAAGGACGGAAATATTATTTGCTCGGCTCATAATATTGGAACGCCGACAGAGCAAACATCTATGTACGAAGGTGATCCAAGAAATAATTTTCATAAAGGGGTGCACCTTGAACTTTCAACTTTTCTTCATTCTGAGGCGGGGGTAGTGGCGGAGATGGCTCGTCGAGGAATTGCCGTAGAGGGAGCTGATATTTATGTAACGACATACCCATGTGCGCCGTGTGCGAAAATGATTGCTTATTCTGGCATCAAAAGAGTTTTTTATAAAAATGGATATGGGGTATTAGACAGCGAGAGAATCTTGAAAGAGAAAGGAGTGGAGATTATAAGGGTAGAGTAAGTATAAAGAGCCTGCCGAGATGTCGGCAGGCCCCGCTGTGTTTTTTAGCACGCTCCTTTTGGTGCCATCTTGTCTTCCACGAGGGAACGTTCTTCTTCAGAGAGTTCTTCGAAGGACATTCCTTGTCGCATTTTCTCAAAGACCTGCAGGATAGGTAGTTTTTCCACGAGGTTTTTCGACGACTTTGCAATTGTCACTGTGACCCGATCTCTGCCCGTTGGCACATGATAATTGAAGTGTAGGTGAGGCATGCTCTTGGCATTGCGAAGTGGATTGCCTGATCGTACCAGTAGAACGCCGCCGTCTATGGAGAATTCTCGATTGATCCAACGTGTCGCTTCTGCAAGAAGAAACCATTCCTTGTAGTTTACCTCATCAATATTACCAAGGTGACGTTTTGATGGTATTACGAATTGGTAGTCTTGCCCTTCTTGTGCTGCGAGGTTGTTTTTCCAGACGCGCCAAGCATCGTTCTCATAAAGCGTCTTGTTTAATTCTGGGTCAATTTGGCAAAAGCCACAGACGCCCTGGAGCAATGAATCCACCTTTTTACAGTAGTATGCATAGTTGCTGACATTGAATAGTTGCCAGATATCATCTGGCGATATTCCTGGTACCTGAAATTCAGGATACATAAGCTCTCCTCCTTTTTATTGTTTTACCGACGTTTCGTTCGTATCCTAGTTCAGTAGGAGCTCCTAGTCAATTATTTGTTTTTTCTATTTTTAGGGTCACCGATTTTGAACCGGATGGCTTCACCCTTTTGATTTTCTAGGTCTGGCTCGATGAGATGGGCGTGGAGATGTAAGACGCTGTTGCCGTATGTGCCATATTCTGGGTTTGAACCGAAGCGCATCAGGAAAGCTCCACCTGGCATATTATTTTCCTTGCTAACATATTGGAAAAGCTCAAAAAGCTCTTGAGATGCTTCTGGTAACAAGTCGTTTAAATGTTCGATATGCGTTTTATGAATCGCTAGAAAGTGATGTTTGGTGTTTTCGTACGGCCACTGATTAAAAGTTAATGTCCAGTATTTGCCATCTTTAATAATGGGTTTTTTGTGATATTTTTTAAGATTTTCGGGACAGAAAGGGCAAACGTTGTCCGCAACAATTTGTTCCAGAACTTTTTTTTGTTCTTCTTCACGAGCGCTATCTATAATTACAAAATCTTTATCAGCCATATTAGATTGCAACAGGAATGCCTTTAATTCCAGGATGAGGTTCGTAATCAGAGAGTGTGAAATCTTCTTTTCGAAAATCAAAAAGATTTTTCTTTTCTTTGTTCATTGTAACAGTGGGGAATCGTCGTGGTTCTCTGGCTAGCATTGTTTCCACTGCTGGGATTTGGTCTACATAAATGTGAGCATCAGAAATGGTGTGGACATATTCGTAAGGAATAGTATTTGTGGCGTGAGCAACCATCATTAAAAGCGCTGCATACTGGACCATGTTAGAAGGAACGCCGACCGGCACATCACCAGATCGCTGAATCATGTGAAGGGTTAGTTTGTTGTCGATTACTCGAAAGTGAACCCATCCGTGGCATGGAGCGACTACTACTTTTTGTTGCTTTCCTTTGCCTCGCCCAATGTATTGAGGAACCCAAGGACTAACAAAATGCGTGCGAAGCTGGGGTTCTTCAATGATTTGTTCAACAATATGTCTGAATTGATTAAAGCTCGGTCCCTCGGAAGTAGGGAAATCATGAAAAACGGCGCCATAAGAGCCGGGACCTAAATCTCCAGGAGCAAGCCCACGCTTTGCGCATTTTTCTGGTGTACCCCAAAATTTCCACCAATGACAGCCAAAAGATTCTAGGCCTTCCACTGTGCGAACACCATTTATGAAAGCGCAAATTTCTCCAATCGCTTGTTGCCAAACGGTGACAGGCAAGTGGTCGGAAACTTTAGGATCCATGTTTCTTTCTGTGATGATAGGGAAACCATTATCCATTCGGAATCGCATTGATCCGGATCCCATCAGGGTAATAGCATCAGTGCCTTGTTGGCTAATAGTACGGGTGCCTTCTTTTAGAATTTTTCGAAGGAGATCTTGATATTGAGTGTCTGGTGTGCGTTCTGAATAGGGTTTCATATCGGTATATGATACTTGCTCGCAAGGCCTTTTTCAAATTGCTGGTTTCAGGTCTTTGTGTTACAGTTTTTAAATTATGATTTTAATCGGACTTGTTGGAGAAAATGGTAGTGGAAAAGAAACTTTTGCAAATTTGCTTAAGGAAAAATTTGGTACAAATGCCGTCACTCATATTCACACCTCCGATCTCCTAAAGGAAACTTTAACAGCATGGTCTGTGCCTCTTACTCGTCGCAACCTACAAGATATGGCTATTATTATGGATCATGCTTACGGAAAGGGAACACTTAGTCGTGCCATTAAAGAGAGAATTACAAATGCCAAGACAGATTTTGTCATTTTGGATGGAGTGCGCTGGCAGTCGGATGTTGATCTAATAAGAAGTATTACTCCTAATAAGCTTGTCTATATTACCGCTTCGGTTGAGCACCGTTACGAAAGAATCAAAACAAGAAAAGAGAAAGTGGGTGAGGATCAGGCATCATTCGAACAATTTTTGAAGGAAGAGCAAATTGAGACAGAGCTAGAAATAAAAAACATCGGGAAAGGCGCTGATATCACAATAGTAAATGACGGTTCAATCGAGGATTTGCGTAGGGAGGTGGAAGCAAGCACAAACAAAATCACTTGTATTTTGTAGACTAAGACTTGGCCAAGCGGCCCGGAGCGGTCTACAAAATACAAGTGATTTTGTTTGTGCTTGCTTTTCGCATTTCTTTCGCTTAGTGTTACGAAAAAAGGAGGTAAGTATGACAACGACGTGGTTTGTCTCGTGCAATTCATCCACTAATGACAAAATCCGGCAAAATTTGCCAGAGGAAAACATTCAGCGGGGCATGACTTGTATTGATCTTCAAAAAAGACAGATCAAACTTGATTTGTGGGAATGCGATTTCAAGTTTGTTCAAGAGCTTCAGTCGAATAAGAAGAATTGGAAGCTATCGTTCCGAGTCTTTCGTCGCGTGGGCCCTTATGGACGTTCTATTCGCGAAGCACCGGCCTGGCTCTACGACGAGTCTGTGCCAGCTCCAAAGAAATCAAAAACCAAAGTTCCGAGAAAATAGGACTTCTTGTTCTAAAACTACGCCGCGACCACTTAAAAAGCAGGGGTCGCGGCGCTTCTATTATTTGTGCTAAAATAAATTCATGAAAGACAAACAAATTGAAAAGCTTATAAAAGCAGAAAAGGCCCGACAAAAGGGCGTTATTAATCTTATTGCTTCAGAAAATATTGTTTCAGCAGACGTTCTCAAAGCTCTTGGTTCAGAGCTAACAAATAAATATGCAGAAGGTTATCCTCATAAAAGATATTATGGAGGTCAGACTTATACCGACAAGATCGAGGAGTTGGCAAAAGAGAGGGCATTAAAACTTTTTGGATTGAAGGCAGAAAAGTGGCATGTGAATGTTCAGCCACTTTCGGGATCGCCAGCCAACTTTGCAGTCTACACTGCTCTAGTAAAACCAGGTGAAAAAATCATGGGAATGTCTCTTGATAATGGGGGGCATCTTACTCATGGTCACAAAGCATCAGCTACAGGAAAATTTTGGGTGCAGGTACCTTACGGAGTGGATTCTAAAACAGAGATGCTTGATTATGCAGATTTAAAAAGGATTGCTGAGGTGGAGAGGCCTAAAATTATCGTCGCTGGTTTTACTGCGTACCCTCGCACAGTTGATTTTAAAAAATTCAGAGAGATTGCAAACGCTTGCGGAGCAATCTTGATGGTGGATATGTCCCACTTTGCAGGGTTGGTGGCGGGAAAAGCTTACGCGATGTCACCATTTGATTATGCTGATATTGTGACGACCACAGTGCACAAGACATTACGAGGGCCACGAAGTGCTATGATTTTTGCGAAGAAAGATGAAAGAGGTTTTGATAAGTTAATTGATAAAGCAATTTTCCCAGGACTTCAGGGTGGGCCACATATGAATCAAATCGCTGCTGTTGCAGTAGCTCTGAAAGAGGCGGCTGCTCCAGCTTTTAAAAAATATGCTAAGCAGATTGTTAGGAACGCAGCCATTTTAGCAGTCGAGCTTCAGAAGTTGGGATGGAGAATTATTTCCAAGGGCACTGATACGCACTTGATCCTTGTTGATACTTGGATGGGGGGGAAAGGTATCTCGGGTGCAGAAGCAAGTGAGCGTTTAGAAAAAGCGGGGATTATTGTGAATAAGAATACTATTCCAGGCGAGAGCCGTTCGGCCTTTGATCCATCTGGAATTCGTTTAGGCACAGCTTCAGAGACTACTCGAGGACGAAAAGAAAAGGATATGAAAAAGATTGCACAGAAAATTAATACAGCTTTAAGGAAGAAATAAAAATTAGATGATTAAGGTAAAAATAAAACGACTTAACGGAGAAGCAAAATTACCAAGCTATGCTCATCCAGGGGATGTTGGCCTGGATTTGTATTCGATGGAGGATAGGATTATTGCTCCAATGGAACACGCTCGTTTTTTTAACGGTTTTGCTTTGGAGTTTCCGGAGGGATATGCGGCAATAGTGAAAGATAAGGGTAGTATTTCAAAAGCTGGTCTGCATACTATGGGGGGAGTTTTTGATGCTGGCTATAGGGGAGAATATAATGTGCATTTGGTTAATTTAAGCCAAGAACCTTACACTGTTGAAAAAGGTGATAAGATTGCTCAGCTAGTCATTTTGCCGGTTGCGATTGCTGAATTAGAAGAGGTTGAAGAACTATCTGATTCGTCTCGTGGGGAAGGGCGCTTTGGTAGTACGGGGAAAAAATGATTGAAGAAATTTTAAAAAACAAAATATCAGAGGTTGTTGATACGGCAGATGTCAACGTCTTATTAGATCATCCTACGGATTTATCTCGTGGCGATTATTCGAGCAACATTGCCATGGTTTTGGCAAAGAAGTTAAAGAAAAATCCCGTGGCTTTGGCTGAAGAAATTGTTGCTGGTCTTTTAAAAAATAAGCCAGATGAGGTGGAAAAGATCGAAGCTGTTGCTCCTGGATTCATTAAC
>CAJBRS010000102.1 GCA_903958115.1 uncultured bacterium
AATAAAAAAGAGTTAAGAATTAAGTAGGAACGGGTTTGCTGGATAAAAAGCAAAACAACATAGATAAAAAAGGCCGACACAATAATGTCGATTATTTCCCTAATATGAAGAAAGAGTAGTGTTATCATAATTTTAATTATTACCAGTGCAAGTGTTAAAAATCTTAACCTCTGCATTATACTGGTCAATCTGTACTTTTATTTGGCCAATCTCACCGTTATATTGCTTTACTTCAGCATTATAAATGTCGGCCTTTTGGTTATACGATGGATCTGATGGAGAAGTTGCATCCAAAACAGCCTTTTTCGTTTTTAAATCATCATTCAAAGATGAGACCGCTCCTTCCATTGTATTGATTGTCCCCTGCAGAGAAGCATCAGGAGATGGGCATTCTGATAATGGTTCGCCAAATTCCTGGACAGCTAACCATGTTGTCTCTCCATTAAATTGACCTTTTCCAACAGCTACGCCAATTTCTTTATATTTAACATTCAATATATTGGCTCGATGTCCTGGGCTTGCCATCCAAGCATTCACCAAGGCTTTATCACCACCAAAATTACCTAAAGCCAAATTTTCACCAATAACAATATATTGATAGGAAACATCATTAGCTAGATCAGCTGGCCCACGGCCAGAGGGAGAAACGTGTTCGAAATACTGATTCTTAAACATATCATTCAGTTTTTCTTCCGCCGCCGCTGTCAGTTTAGCATTAAGAGAAAGGTCCCCTAACCCGTTCTCTTCTCTGTTTTGATTAGTCTGTTTAATGACTCCATTAGAAGTCAGATCACCAGAAACCAAACTAGCTCCACCAGATTGACGAAGAGGTGGAGGAGTCGAAATTTCCTTTTTCAAATCGGTCAGAATAGAATTGGTTGAAGTGGCTATATTAGCCTGTTTAAAAAAGGCTTCGATATTTTTTCTTACCAAAGGCAAATCATTGCGAAAATAAATAATTATTCCCATTACCAAAACAAAAAGAATAATCGCTCGCAAATTTTTCATACTAATACTATTTTCTTACGCCCAACTCCTTCTTGATAGATTGCCAATGACCCTTCATTTCCTTACTGATTGCTTTTAGATCTTTCTGGTTAATTTTTTTTAGTGTCTTGTATTTTTCGGTTACAGCATCGACAATATCATTGTATTTTTCTTCATCAACAGCTTTAAGGTCTTCTAATTTTTCTAGAACCTCAGCTTTTACCTTAAAAGCCCAGCTTTTTACCGCCTGACGATTTTTCTTCGAATCCTTTGCTCCATACAAAAAATATGCTCCGGCTGCAGCAGCCGCAGCTAACCCAACCCCTTTCAAAAAACCTGATGTCTCTTTGTTGATTGTTTTTTTCATAATTATTTTTTTCTTTTCTTAAAAAACTTACCGAATAATTTTGTAATCATGCCGACCTTAAAGCCCTCTTCCTTAATATGTTCTCTTAGAACCTTAATATCTTCCAGCACTTCATCACTCTCTGCGCGTAGACGTTTAGAGATGTGCTTTATGTCATTCAATATTGAGATGATATAAAGAGTGGCTGTCACTGCAAAAGCAGTAAAGAGGATAACGGAGATAGCTGTCACAAAAAAGAAAACGTCTGCGTGAATAAGTGTTGTCATGCTTTTATATTACCATCATCTTTAGTTAAAAACCACAGGAACCTTAAAGGAATCACTATTAGCAGGAAGACCAGAAGGATTATCCTTCGAAAAGACAACATAACCTGTCGTACTCGAAGTACTAGATGATGGTGGAACAACAAAAGTAATATCGGCCGAAAAAGGTACAGAACTAGTAGACATCCAATCTTCAGTGGCTTGCGCTAGTCCCTGTCCAAGGATACTCCCTTTAGCACTAATTATTTTAATAGGAAAGGAAGCCTCAAAATACCAACTTCCACTTGCCCGGCCTTCGACATGTAATGGGCTTTGAATAAGTTGTTTTTTTGATAGATCAGTCAAAAAAACCTGATCTTTATAAGAAAAGGTGCTAGTTGCTAAAACGTCCTGCGTAGAACTTGCTGTAGAAGAAGCAATTGTGCTTGATGCATCGGACAAATCTTGAAAATAAATCACACCATCAGGACCTGTACACTGCTCGGGATAAGACTGAATAATTGGAAAATTGTGATCACGACAGTCATTAAAATTTTTTAAAGCAATTATTGGGGTTGGCGAAACAGCTTTTCTAGTATGCAAAAAATACCAAGAAGCTATGACAATAATGACAAAAAGAATGGCTACGAGCCAAATAGGACGTGTTCTCATAAAATAACTATATCACAAATATGAAGAAATTATGAAGGAAAAATCATCAAAAATTTTCTAAAAATTTATTTTCCATAAGTTATAATACTAGCCGTGAGAATTTTAATCATTGAAGACGATAAAGAAATATCAGAATTTTTAAAAATTAGTCTGGAAGCTGAGTCTTTTATAGTCGATACTTCTAGTGATGGCGAACAAGGCTCTTTTGTCGCTCGCACCGAAGAATACGACCTGATCATTCTAGATCACATATTACCCAAAAAAGACGGCTTCCAAATTTGCCAGGAAATACGTCAAAATGGAAAGATGCTTCCTATTTTGATGCTCTCAGTAAAAACAGAAACCCCCTTCAAGATCGGAATTCTTAATTTAGGAGCTGATGACTACATAACAAAACCTTTTATTTTTGAAGAACTTCTAGCCAGGATTCGAGTACTGCTACGGCGTCCAATATCATACAAGCCGAGCCTACTTAAAATAGACGATCTTATTCTAGATCCTACCGCTCAAAGAGTGACACGTGGACGCAAAGAAATTTATCTAACAAGAAAAGAATTTATCCTTTTACAATACATGATGCAAAACAGAGACAGAGTACTCTCTCGTGGCATGATTTTAGAACACGTTTGGAACAGAGAGACTGATCCTTTCTCTAATACCATCGAAGCTCACATTTTAAACTTACGAAGAAAGATAGATACCGGAAATCGTAAATTGATACACACAATATCAGGAAGAGGTTACAAACTAGGATGATTTTCTGTGCAATTCTTCAATTTCTCTCTGATATTTAGACCTATTTTGTTCAAGTTGGCTTATTTGAAGATTCGTCATTCTAATTTCCTCTTCAACCTTACTTAAATCTCTTGCTTTACTTGTCGACTCATTTTTTACTCTAGTCAGGTCTGCTTGAATCTTATTGGCTTCGACAAGCTTTCTCTCAAGCTCTATCGCCTTTTCATCAGCCACCTCCTTGGCCATCTTAATTGTATTTAGTTTTGTATTAAGATCACGAAGATCTCCTTTTTTTCGATCAATTACAGACTCTGTCGAGCGCAAAAATCCTTGTTGCACAGCAAGGTCAATTTGGGCCTGATTCTTTTCACGTCTTTCTTTTTCCTGTTTTGCCCTATCCTGCTCTCGGCGCAATTTCTCGGCGGCCTCACTATTAGCCCTACTGTCATCTTTTTTATCTTTGCTTAACATATTTTAATTTATTTTAATAACCACATTATAACACCTTTTATTTTAGATATTTTTTCTTTTTTAATTTTTCTGGCAACAAATCTTCTTTAGTGTATTTCTCATATCCCTCACCATAACCAAGATCCTTCATCAATTTTGTGGGCGCATTACGTATCTTCATCGGTATAGGCAAATTACCAAATTTCTTTACATCTTCTTGAGCCTCCTTTATAGCATCATTAGCACTTCGATTTTTTTTACATTGAGAAAGATAGGCTACTCCATGAGCCAAATTAATAGAAGCCTCTGGCAGCCCAATTGTTTCAACAGCTCTAAATACCGCATTCGCAACCACGAGAGCTGTCGGTACAGCTAATCCAACATCTTCGCTAGCAAAGATTACCATTCTTCTGGCTATAAATTTGGGATCTTCGCCAGCGTCAAGCATCCTTGCTAAATAATACATAGCCGCATCCCCCTGACTTGCTCGCATGCTTTTTATAAAAGCGGAAATAGTATTGTAATGTTCTTCCCCCCTTTTATCGTATCGCAAGAATTTATTTTGAAGGGTTTCCTTTAGGGATTCGATTGAAACTTTATCATAAAGCTTTGCAGTATTTTCAATCATACTAATAGCCTGGCGAGCATCACCATTAGCCATACTTATTAGCCACTCTCTAGCCTTTTTATCTAGTTTCTTTCCGGTCCTAGTAATTATTTTCTCCATCTCCTTATCTGACAATTCATTCAGAGTAAAAACTCGACAGCGAGAAAGAAGTGCGGGGATCACTTCAAAACTAGGATTCTCTGTGGTAGTGCCGATCAAAGTAAGCTTACCACTCTCAACATACGGCAAAAGAAAATCTTGTTGGGCTTTATTGAAACGATGAATCTCATCCAGGAAAAGCAGAATTGGTTTACTGAGAAGGTTTGGGGATTCCACCAATTGTCTTATATCATCCTTGCCTGCAGAAACAGCAGAAAGCTGATGAAGTTCGGCATTCAAGGCGTTAGCATATATTTGAGCCAAAGTGGTCTTACCGACCCCTGGCGGACCCCAGAGAATAAAAGAGAAAAGATGCTTCTCGGCAATAGCATTAAAAAGAGGCTTATCTTTAGCCACCAAATGCTCTTGACCAACAAACTCCTTTAGATTTTTAGGGCGAATTTTTGAGGCTAATGGTTCCATTACCTGAAACTATAGCACAACTAAATTTGGTATATATCACCAAGAGTGGAAACTACTTTTTTGACAGCTTCTTCTAGTGGGAGACCTAGGACAACGCCTGCAGCGGCTCTATGTCCCCCGCCTCCCAAAGCGACAGCTATCTTCGTCAAATCATATTTTTCAGAATCACGCGTACGAAAACTTATCTTTACCTGGCCTTCTTTTTCTTCCAACACACTGATACCAATTTCCCATCCTGGTACGGATTTTAATCGATTAGCGATATTAACACTTGTATCTTCTACAGCAATATTATTTTTTTTCAGATCAGCAAAAGAAACTGCGGAAATGGCTACCTTATCACCCAGAAAAGTTCTCACAGAATTAAGAGCCAGACCTTCGTATATTAATTGCCCTCTAGTACTAGAGTTATTCATTTCAAAAATGATTTTAGAAAAGTCTGGTGCAATTGTTGCAAGATCGCCAGCCACTTTTAGAGTACTTGGCAAAGTATTCGAATAAGAAAAACCTCCAGTATCGGTGTACATTCCAACAAATAAACATTTGGCAGTATCTGTAGAAATAGTGACTCCCCACTCTTTAAACAAATCGAAAAGTATTTGGCATACGGCTGGGTAAATTGGTACCAATAAGTTAATCTGGCCAAAACCAACATTGCTAGCATGATGATCAATAACAATAACTTTCAGTGTCTCCGGTACAACAACATCATTTAATTGCGACACAAATTTTATCGTAGAACTATCTTGAACCAAAAACAAATCAAACTCCGATAAATCTATCTCAAAAAAATTCTTTAAAACAATTTTTGAAAATCCAGGCAAACTTGATAAAAACTGAGGCAAAGGCGAATCTCCTTTAATCAACACGACCTCCTTACCCATTCCCTCGAGAACATGCATCATCGCTAAAGACGATCCAACGCTGTCACCGTCTGGGCGAGGATGTAGGTGTAATAATATTCTCTTGGCTTTTTTTATTTCTTCCAATATAACCGGCGCTAAGTTTACAATTTCATTATTCATATATTTTCTTCATACTTCTATGCTTCTTGTGAACCTGATGACCAAGGTAATAAATCAGAGTTGAGGACAAGGCTGATCCCATACAATAAACACAGATTGATTTAATTAAAAATACCTGCAAAACAACAAAAACCATCGACGCTATAAACCCAATAGCTGTATAGTGTGCCAACCAGAAGAAAAATCTTTCATCTTTTGAATCAAGATATGCTACCACTCCGAAGATAACAGAAAAATAATAAAAAACACCAAGAAGTGCTACTGGAACACCAAAAAGTTTTGAATAAACACTTGTCGTCACAATATCGCAACCACCAGTCAAACCACACAAGACTGTCCCTCCAATATAATGTTCAACAGCCAAATATGCAGCATCAGCAAAACCGACAAAAGCAAAAACCATCATTAGTATAGCAATTGTTTTATTTTGTTTGAGCAAGTGCATTGTCGAGAATAGCCTTAAAATCTTGATATGTTTGCGGATTTTTAATATATGTACCATTCACAAAAAAGCTAGGCGTACCTGGCAAATTTTCTGCAACAGCACTCGCCTTATCATCATCTACAATTTTTTTTGTGGCGCCACTATTCATGTCTGATTGAAATCTTGGAATATCAAGATTGAGTTGCTTCGCATACCCAACAAGAACACTCGTAGGGTCTTTAAGATCCTGCCACTCTTCATGTTTATCAAAAATAATATCGTGCATTTCCCAAAACTTTCCTTGGTTGCTTGCCGCTTCTGTAGCCAAGGCTGTTGGAATAGCGTTCGCGTGTTGGGGCAATGGGAAATGACGATAGACAAATCTAACTTTATCTTTGTAGTCTGTGGTCAATTGCTTAATTAACGGATAGTAGGCCTCACACGCCGGACACTCGAAATCAGCATACTCCACCAAGGTAACTTTTGCTTCGGGATTACCTAAAATATGATCAGCTGACGAAACGGGAGTATTTAAAGGAGAAACACTAGATGCGTCAGGTTGATTTTTAATGGCCAAAATCGCTGCACCGACGACTATAAGGCCCAAAATAACAACAATACCAACCCAAAGGAAAATCCGTTTCAAAATTGAAGTATTCATGTATGCAATTATAACATAACAAGCTCTCCTCTGAGGAGACCGCTCCGGGGCGCTTGCCCAAGTCTTAGTCTCCTCAGAGGAGAGCTTGTTATGTTATAATTGCATACATGTACAAATCAGAGTTTTGGCAAAATATGGGCTTGGGATTAGCCGCTCTTTTGGTTTTTTATGGCATGCTTTACTATGCTCGAACACATATCGAAACTGCACCACTTAATCTAACAAAACTCAATTCATCCACCACTTCACCGATTGAAAAAATCCGCACGATATTTACTGCTCCAGTGATAAAAAACGTCACATTGCCTCCAATTTTCTCTAATGAAAATAACGACGCCGGAACAAGCACGATAGCAACAACTACCGCGACAACCACAGAAAAAACCACTCTAGAAGCAACCATAACTGTAGGATCGTTAACGTACAACCTTTCATTACCTATCAATACAACCCTACTAGAAGCAATGAAAGAAACTGGCACCTCAACCACAAACACGACTTTCTCTTTTAAAACAGAAAATCGCTCAAACTTACTAACAATCCAAGAGATAAACGGTCAGCCAAATTTTCCCCCACTTTACTGGACATACTACGTAAATGGAGTCGTCGGATCATCAAGCATCTCTGATTATAAAATTCAAGATAAAGACGTAATAGACTGGAAGTTACAGTAAGTAATGCACAAGAAACATCCCGACAAAGAGACTAAGACTTGGGCAAGCGCCCCGGAGCGGTCT
>CAJBRS010000103.1 GCA_903958115.1 uncultured bacterium
AAGACAGAATTGAACGGAGGATCAAATCCAAAGATTATTAAAATGAGATTAGCTAGAGAAATTGTGACCCTTTATCATGATGAGGTCGCAGCATTAAAAGCGGAAGAAAATTTTGAAAACACCTTCAAGAAAGGGGATATGCCAGAAGACGCCTTGAAAGTTGAAGCAAAACAAAACTCCCACCTCGCCGAGCTGTTAGTAGAAAATAAAATAGTTGAATCAAAGACAGAATTTTCTCGTCTAATAAAAGATGGTGCCATATCCGAAGTTGAAAACGGAGAAAAAATCACCGACCGTGACTTTAAAGTCACTAAAAATCTAAATCTAAGAATCGGCAAAAAAAGGTTTGTGAAAGTGGTCTTAAAATAGTCATACAAGAAAATACCCAATCAAGAGACCGCTCCGGGGCGCTTGCCCGAGTCTTAGTCTCTTGATTGGGTATTTTCTTGTATGACTATTTTAAGGCTTTTTACGCAACTTCTTCCAATTCCCCGTCATCATTCATAGTGAAGGGAGCTTCCTCAGCTTCATCTTCTTCTATTGGGCCTTCATCAGCCAAGTCAGCATCTGTTTCATCTTCTTCTATAGGATCCAAAGGGTCTAAAACACCATCATCGTTGTTAAAATCCATACGTGATATAACTTAATTTAGTAAACACGACGTTGTCGTGACCATATTTGTATCAAATTAAAATTTTTCTGCAATAGTCTTATCCCTGTGGATAACTTTTGCTGGCAAAAAAGGTCAAACCACAAGCAATTGCATCATATTCATCGTCGTGGGGTATCTCTTTATTTATAGTAATTAATCGGTCAATCATAGAAATAACCTGCTTTTTGTCGGCACGTCCTGACCCTGTAACAGCGACCTTGATTTGAAGGGGGGTATATTGGTAAAACTTTAAACCGTTTTTCATTGCTTCGTAGGTAATAGCTCCGCGGGTTTCCGCTACGTTCATCGCTGTTTTTTGGTTACTGTTAAAAAACAGTGTTTCCATGGCCAAAGCTTCAGGTTTGTATTTTTTAATAACAGTCTCAACTTCTTGACCTATTTCAAGTAGTCGATCATTAAAAGGAATTTTTGCTGAAGTTTTAAAACATTCAGAAAAAAGGAGAACCTCCTTGTTCCTTGGTAATTTTTCTATTATTGCAACGCCGAGGCGCTCGTACCCCGGGTCGATAGCGAGTACTTTCATGATTATTCTACGTTTGTATAAACGTTCTGGATTTCGTCATTATCCTCAAGTTCATCAACGAGTTTCTCTAGTTTTAGAAGATCTTCGTCTTCTAGATCAATTGTTGTGTTGGCAATCCATTCTTGCCCATTTTTTTCAAAAGCCCAACTAGCAGCCCCGATTTCGGCTAGATTTGATCCATTTTTTGAGAGAATAAATTTTACTTCTTGGGCAGCTTTGTTTCTGTTGTCAGTAAGAGCCTCGATAATCATCGCAGATCCTCCTGGTCCATAAGCCTCGTAAGTGATCGCTTCCATGCTCCCTGCCTCATTGCCAAGACCTTTCTTCACAGCTCTGTCTATAACATCTTTCGACATGTTTTCTTTTCTGGCCTTTTCAATAATAAAAGCTAATCCTGGTGAATTAATATCACCCTTAGCTTTTTTTGATTCTGTAGTAATAAGACGAGAATACTTCGAGAAGATTTTGCTTTTCTTGGCATCCGTTGACGCTTTCTGATGTTTAATTTTTGACCATTTATTGTGTCCAGACATATGGGTAAGTATATATTATGAAGTATAAAGTATGAAGAGGGTGGGTTTTATAATAATTTTTCTTGAAGGTTTTCTGGGAGAGAAAGGTTTAGGTGTTTGTAGGCTAGGGCTGTAGTGACACGTCCGCGGGGAGTTCGATCAATAAAGCCGAGTTGGATTAAGTAGGGTTCATTAAATTCTTCGATAGTAGCCTCTTCTTCAGAGAGTGCGGCGGCGATTGTGTTTAGTCCAACAGGCCCACCACCAAACTTGTTTATGATTGTTTCTAAGAGCTTTCTGTCAGAAACAGAAAGTCCCTCGTGATCAATACCAAGAAGTTCAAGAGCCTCATTCACGATTTCTTTCGAAAGATTTATTTTGCGAATTTGTGCTAAGTCGCGACAACGCTTTAAAAGATAGTTAGCGGTACGGGGGGTGAAGCGACTACGCACGGCAATTTCGTGGGCAGCAGAGTCCTCGAGAGTTACTCCTAGAATTTTTGCTGAACGAGTAATGATTTGGATTATTTCTTCGGTTGTATAAAACTCAAGGCGAAAAGTTCCTCCAGAGAAACGTGAACGAAGAGGGGATGATAGAAGAGAGATTCTTGTTGTTGCTGCAATTAGTGTAAAAGCAGGTAGCTCTAATTGAATAGTTCGAGCAGAAGGGCCTTTGCCAATAATTATATCGAGCAACCCTGACTCCATGGCTGGGTATAGGACTTCCTCGATGGTTTTATTTAGACGATGAATCTCGTCAATAAAAAGAATATCTCCTGCAGACAGGTTGGTTAAAATGGCTGCGAGATCCCCGACTTTTTCTATGGCTGGTCCGGAGGTGATTTTAATTTGAGAGGCTGTTTCTTTGGCAATTAGATGAGCCAGAGTAGTTTTTCCAAGGCCTGGAGGGCCATAAAATAAGATGTGTTCAGGTGGATGGTTGCGTTCTTTGGCCGCTGTTAGCAAAATATTAAGATTGTCTTTAATATTTTTTTGTCCAATATAATCATCCCAGCGAGAGGGGCGTAATGTCTGGTCTAGGAAGATTTCATCTGGGTTGCTTGACATAAAAATTATTCTATGCTAGGATAC
The DNA here is from genome assembly GCA_903958115.1 of uncultured bacterium. Taxonomy (GTDB): domain Bacteria; phylum Patescibacteriota; class Minisyncoccia; order Phycocordibacterales; family CAWITU01; genus CAJBRS01. The sequence continues at coordinate 2,800 of CAJBRS010000103.1, forward strand.
TAGTAAAGATATTAGTGAAGTTTCCAAAACATAAATCTCTAAGCAATGAAACCCGTAAGGGTCTATTGGTATGGCTTACAGGACATCCTGGTACGGCTTGACCGTTTCTGGGGTTATCCTTAAAGTCATAACTAACTTTTAACTCATTGAAAGGATTGCTTAGAGATTTATGGCTTGGACCGGCTCTGTAGACTCAGGTTCACTATAGTAAAGATCTGCTTCTAAATCAACCACTCTTTCTAGTTCATCTAAAGAAGTCACTCCTGTCAAAACTTTCTTGACACCATCTTCTGCCATGGTCAAAATTCCCTGAGGTCTTGCGGCCTTCCAGATTTCTCTTTCGCTTGGACTACTCTCGACAACATCCTCGATATTCTTATCAATTGTAATAGCTTCGTATACACCCAATCGGCCTCTAAAGCCGGTTTTGTTGCATTTGTCGCAGCCCTCACCTGTGTAAGCCTTTATCTCTCCAGTTGGTTTTTCATCAGCAGGCATTACATTTACGATTCTTTGTAGGAGTTTTTTCTTTTCGTCTGTTAGAGGAAATTCTTTTTTGCAATCAGGACAAATTTTTCGTACTAATCGTTGTGCCATCGTCAAACTAAGAGCCGAAGAAAGAACTCGAGAGTTAGCCCCAAGGTCTATCAGGCGGGGGAAAGCTCCTGCAGCATCGTTTGTGTGGAGTGTTGAGAACACTAAGTGGCCAGTCAAAGAAGCGTTGATAGCAATTTCTGCTGTCTCGCCGTCTCGGATTTCACCGACCATGATTACGTCAGGGTCTTGTCGGAGTGCTGCTCGAAGGCCGGACGCAAAAGTATATCCTTGCTTTGTTTCTACCTGTGTTTGGACAACTCCCGGTAGGTGGTATTCGATAGGGTCTTCGATGGTGATGATTTTAATTTCTGAGGTATGAACTTTTTTGAGGAAGGCATATAGAGATGTGGTTTTTCCGGATCCTGTTGGTCCGGTAATCAGAATCATTCCATTTGGGCGAGTGATTTCGTGTTCAAGCAACTTCAATAATTTAGGAGGAAATCCAAGATCTTCCATTGGTACGGAAATGGAGTTGGGGTTAAGGATACGCATAACGACGGACTCTCCATATGCCCCTGGCAATGTAGAAGTACGAATTTCCATATCAGTGTTATAAATTTTTACACTGAATCGTCCGTCCTGAGCACTATCTTTAATATTCAATTTGAGATTTGAAAGAAGTTTTAATCGAGAAAGTAAGGAATTATAGGTGTCTTTGTCGAATTGTAAAATATCAATAAGAACTCCGTCTAATCTGTAACGTATTTTTGCAAAAGTCTCCTCCGCTTCAATGTGTATGTCAGATGCTTTATTGGAAATAGCTCCAGCCATGATAATAGCAAGGAGTTTAGATGTGCGGTAAGTCTTTTTTAGACCTAAGGCTTCCGTGATGAGTTTACTAATGTCTTCAATTGAATGTACTTGTTTTACGAAATTTTCTACTTCATCACTGGATATATCAAGTGATCCAGCTTTTGTTTCAAAAGCAAAAGAAATTTCTTTATACATTATCCAAGCTTTTTCCAAGCTCTTAGAACTACAAATAAAAAGCTCTGGAATATAACCGCGATCTTTTAATACTTGAAGAGAATTTTTTGTTTCGTCTTTTTGCGGGGTGGCTGCAGCTACTTGAACTTTTTTACCAACAATTCCAAAGCAAGCTATTTTATTAGCTCTAGATTCTTGTTCATTAATGAGTCGGAGTGCGTCGGTGTTGATGGGAATGCCAGTTAGATCAATGTAGGGGATATTATAACGAGACCCTAGAAGCTGTGCTAAATCTTCTTCCTCCTGAGTATAGAGATCGTGGATCTTTTTATTTTGTTTGTCTTCATCAAATTCAATCATTTGAGGCTTATTTTATCACAGTTTTTTCAGTAGGGGCTATATTTGTACCCATTGACAATTTAGCTAAATATGATACAATATAGGAAAACAAAAACTCCTTCATAAATTTGGCACAGTGCTAGATTTATGAAGGAGCGAAGAATTTAAACAACAACAGAAACAAGAAGGAGGGATTCTCATGAAATTCTTAAACTCTGCCCTTTGGGCAGTGGTGGTCATTGTAATAGCGGTGCTCATTACGCACCCACAAGCATTAGCTTTTCTTGATACCAAAACGGTACAAGAGGCTTCCGTCACGACCCCGTCTCCCACAAAGGGCGTCGCGTGTCGTGTCTCAACTCCCAACGTCGCTCGTCGTACTGCCTCGGTTAATATTCCGAAAGCTACGACAGTCGGCAAAACTGATTTGTCGATCTTCGGTGATCAGCCACTACGCCCCACAAAGGGCTCAGTGGAGACTACCGTCGGTGAGGTTTGGGGTGACGTGAAGGTTGCTAACGATAGTCGAAAAGGGTATGCGTTGATACAGGAGGTTTCTCCTGGAACGCCAATTCTTTTTGATCAGTCAACTGGATTCGCTTGGAAGGTGGCATGCCTCAACCGCATTGCTCCTTGTGAAGGACAACCAGTTGCCGATGAAGAGCCGGCCCCTGCACCTGTGCAGAGAGTGGTTTATCAAACAAGGACGGCCTACTATGACAGCCCTGAACCGGTACAAGCGCTTGCGCCTGAACCCGAATACTATCAGGAGTCTGCGCCAGTTGGTCTCTTCGTTAACATCGGCAGGTTCTTCGGAGTCCGCGGGTGTCAGCAAGACAATTACTATCGGCACGATAATTACAGAAGCAACTGTAATCGGTCGGGGAATCAACGTTGGGATTGTCATCAACAACATTTCCAACGTCCGATTTGCCAACCGCGTACCCCGCCGCGACCAGTATGTCCTACGCGTCCGATTTGTCAGCCTCGGCCGATATGCCAACCGCGTCCGGTATGTCCTCCTCAGCCAGTCTGTAGGCTACAGCAAGGGGGCTCATATGGTGGAGGTCGGCAAGGTGGAAGCCGTCGTGGTGGTAACTAATCCATCAAAAGTAAAAGCAAGTTCAGAGCGTCAGTGGGGTTTTATCCCCCCTGACGCTCTTTTTTTATGTCCTAAAACAGGATCGGGGGCTTTATTTGTTTAGTATGATATTATTTTAAATATGAAATTTGTGTCTAAAAATCTCGCCGAAACCTCAAAAATAGCGGTTGATTTTATAGCTTCTTTAAAACCAACAAAGCGTGCCTGTGTTGTCGGTCTTTTTGGTGAGTTGGGTGCTGGCAAGACCACTTTTACTAAATCTGCAGCCGAGGCGTTGGGAGTAGAGGAGACAGTGAATAGTCCAACATTTGTGATTGAGAGAATTTTCTCTGTACCAAGCGGAGCTTTTAAGCGTTTTATACATATTGATGCGTATCGTTTAGTTCATGGGCAGGATTTAATAAGTCTTGGTTGGAATGAGATTGTTCAAGATCCAGAAAATTTAATCTTTATTGAATGGCCTGAAAAAGTTTTAGACATTCTGCCAGAAGACAGAATTGAGGTACAATTCGAACACCTAAATGAAAAAAGCCGACAAATCACAATCCAAGATTAATCCGATAGGACCAAAGCGTCTTGTTCTGCTTGATGCTCACGCTATTTTGCATCGTGCTTATCATGCCTTGCCAGATTTTGCCTCGAGTAAGGGAGAGCCGACAGGAGCATTGTATGGAGTATCAGCGATGTTGATTAAAATTATTCAAGATTTAAAACCAGACTATCTGGTCTCTTGTTATGACTTACCTGAACCAACATATCGTCACCAAGCTTATGAAGAATATAAAGCTGGCCGCAAGAAAGCTGATCCAGAATTGGTGGCACAAATGATTCGCTCTCGAGATATTTTTACAGCCTTCGATATTCCAATGTATGATAAGCCGGGTTTTGAAGCTGATGATATGCTTGGCACTATCGTTGAAAAAATGAAGTCAAATAAAGACGTGGCAATTGTTATTGCTTCGGGCGACATGGACACATTACAGCTAGTAGATAATAAAAAAGTGCAGGTGTTCACTTTGAAAAAAGGAATCAACGACACAATAATGTATGACGAAAAGGCTGTGTTGGATAGATTCGGTTTTTTGCCCAATCTATTACCAGATTTTAAAGGTCTTCGAGGTGATCCTTCGGATAATATTATTGGCATTGCTGGTATTGGTGAAAAGACAGCTACTACTTTAATAAGGGAATTTGGAACAATTGAGGAAATTTATAAAAAATTAAAAAAAGATAAAGAAGCTTTTAAAAAAGTAGGAATCACTGATCGAATTATTGAGTTACTTGTGAATGGGGAAGAGGAGGCACAATTCAGTAAGATGCTCGCAACAATTCGTCGTGACGCACCAATCGATTTTGTCTTACCAGAAAAGACTTGGACAGAGTCACTCAGTGTTGAGAAAGTTATTGCACTGTTTAATGAGTTGGAGTTTAGGACTTTAGGGACGAGGTTGAAAGAGGTGGTTGGGGGTAGTATGAAGTATGAAGCATCGGGCACTGAGGGAAAGTCAGAAGCTAAGGAAAAAGAAATACTACCAGAGATTTCTGAAAGTGAATTTCGACCGATTTCGATTGCGCTTTGGTTAATTAATTCTGAGATAAATAATCCAAAGCTAGAGGATATTTTAAACTTTGCTAGGACAGATTCTTTTGAAAAAGCTAAGGAGGTAATTCTGTCTGAACTGAAAAAACGTAACTTGGAGAAAGTTTTTGAGGAAATTGAGAAACCTCTTATACCTGTAGTTGCCAAGATGCATGACGACGGGATCAAGGTGGACACTAAATTCTTGAAAGATCTTTCAGAAAAATATCATAAGCAACTATCTGAATACGAGGAGTCTATTTGGGAGATGGCTGGTGAAAATTTTAATATTAATTCGCCTAAACAGCTTGGTGTAATTTTGTTTGATAAATTAGCACTCGCTCCTAAAAATCAAAAGAAGACAGCCGGTGGAGCAAAGTCAACCAAAGAATCAGAACTCGAGAAGCTTCGTGAGGTGCACCCAATTATTGAAAAAATTCTTGAGTATCGTGAATTGCAGAAGCTCCTGTCTACCTATATTGATGCTATTCCCAAATCTGTCGCCGAGGATGGTCGTTTACACGCTACATTTCTACAGGCTGGGGCCGCTACTGGTCGTATGGCTTCGCATGACCCAAACTTGCAAAACATCCCGATCAAGACCGAGCTTGGTCGGGCAATCCGTCGCGGATTTGTTGCGAGCGAGGGGATGCAGCTCGTGTCGTTCGACTACTCGC
>CAJBRS010000104.1 GCA_903958115.1 uncultured bacterium
AGTCAAAGGATTAATGGAGGTAATGACAAATCCAGAGACTCCTATGTCTATGCGTTTGAGATTGCAAGATAAATACATAATGCCTAAAGTTGAAGCTCTTTTGGAGAAAGATGTTGAGGATAAGAAAAAGCAAAAAGAACAAGAGAAGAAAGATGGTAAAGGTGGAAAGGATAAAAAAGAGCAAAGCGAAGAGGGTGAGAGACAGGGAGAAGGAAAAGATACTGAAGGCGAAAAGGACGGCAAGGGGAAAGCGGGGAAAGATCAGAAAGGCAAAAAGAATAAGGGTAATGGTGAAAAAAGCGAAAGTGACAATGGCGACGATAAAAACCCTGAAAGTGGCAATGAAGAAAAAGATGAAACCGATCCAAATAAGATTTTTGCCAAGGAATATGCTGAAGCGGAAAAGAAATTCCCCGATGCTGTACCAATAGAAGAAATAGAAAAAGCGTTTAAGGAGTGGAAAGAAGCTCAAAAAGGTAAAGATACTGGCGACAAATCCGATGCTGATTATGCCGAGAAGATAGGTGTGGAGAAAAAGGATTTGCAGAATTATAGGAAAATTGTCGATTCACTTCAAAAGGCAGTTAATCCAGAAACAAACGTCAGTGTTTTGGAGGAATTGAGGAACCTCTTTTCCAGAATAATTTCAAAGAGACTTAAAAAAGCATTGGCTCCAAAGTATCCAGTTGATGAAGGTGATGATCTAGTAGATCCCGCACAGCTTGTGGCTGACGTAAAATCTGGAAATCTACAACCGCAAGTTTGGGAGGATACAGAAATAAGAGAAAAGAAAGGTGACAGATTTGGTGAAGTGGAGATTACTCTTGTTTGTGATAGGTCTAGTTCAATGCAAGAGGGTCAAAAGGCAACAGAACAGCAAAAGTCTGCCGTTTTAGTGATGGAAGTTTTAAAGGAATTTGCCGAATTATGCGAGTCAGAAAAAATAAATATAGATAAACCCCTGGAAGTAAAGTCAGAAATTTACGGTTTTGGTGCTGGTGAAGACAGCACGCCGATGAAAAAGATGTCCGTCGAGCTTGGTGAAGCGGAAAGAATAAATGTTCTTAAGAAACTTTATAGTTTGCCAGGAACTACCACAGACTTTAATTGTTTAGAAGCCATAGATAACGGTTTGGACAATAAGACAAAAATAAAAATTAAAATAGGCGAATTGAAGAAAATTGTTATTGTCTTTACTGACGGAGGTAGTAATGATCAGACAAAAGTTCAGGCCGTTCTAAAGAGTTTAAGAGATGATGGTGTCATAGTAATCGGGGTGGGTATTACGGAAGCGGGGCAGCCAGTTTTGAGCACCTACGCACCAAATGCTTTAGTAGTTGAAGACGCCACAAAACTTCCTATTGTATTGGGAGAATTGCTTAAAGAACATTTGAAAGATCTATAATTTAATATATAATTACAACATGAGTATTGAATCAGCCCCAACAGTCTCAGAAATGGCAAAAACTGCCGATAGACGTAAAAAGCCTGAGAAACCTCAGGACGATCTTCGTTCTGAATTTGAATTGAGACTTAAGTCTTTGAAAACTCCACTCGAACAAGGTATAAACGAATATCAGAAAGCCCTTGGTGACGGTTCTTTTGAAGACCAAGCTGGCGAGCCAGACGGAAGTGGGGAAAAAAGAAAAGATGAAATGCAGAAGAAACTTACTGCACTACTAGATCGTGCCGAAAGGATGAAAGCGAAACTAGAGAGCGGGGAAGAGTTGCCACAACATCAACCTGAAATAACAGTCAATTATAAATACACAAATCCAAAAACAAAGAAGGTTGAAAGACAGGAAACTATAACCCTAGACATAGAAAAGAAGCTCGAAGAATTCGCAAAGTTCTATAAACTAACCAATATTAATTTACCACCAGATTTTGAAGACACAGTAAGAGATGTCTGGGAAAGAAATCAAGCCGACATACAAGAGGCAATGGAACAAAAAGGTTTTGACGACTTACTCATTATTCCAGGAAACATTCCGCTGGTAGATCTGGCAGAAAAGATGAAGATGGAAAAAGGTTACTATTTTTATCAAGTCAAAAATGATTTTTCTGATGTCGTCAGTAAAAATGTTGATAAACCTCGTATTATTCTTTTCCACCACAGAGATACTATGCCAGAAATTACCCAGACAACTGGTCTTGATGTTCATCTAAATATTACTGGTAAAGGTGCACTAGAGACATACGAAGCTCATCCAGAAAACTATCTTGGTACACTAGAGGACGCTATTGTCTTAGAAAGAAAATACTTTGAAGATACAGGTAAGCATTTGAGTGACTATACAAACAATAGTGCACAATGGTTGCCAGGCTCAAAGGCGGGCGCTCGTCTCGTCCACTCGTATTGGACTCCGGGCGCTGGCCGGCTCCACGTGCTTGCCCGTGGCCTTGACTATCAGGATGACAGTCTTGGCGTCCGTCCCTCCCGCAGTTTTTTTTAAAAATGTAGCTTGTAACTTGAGTCCTTTTTACTTCTTTTTACTTTCTGCTTTTAACTTTTTACACCTCAAACATAGAGCTGATTTTATCCTAGCTTAATCTTTTTATCTTTTAACAAT
>CAJBRS010000105.1 GCA_903958115.1 uncultured bacterium
CCAGTACATTCATACCAAGTATTTGAAGTACAGGAAAAGGTTTCAAAGGCTTGGAGCTTTTAAGCTTTTATCTAGGGCAAAAAGGCGAGAGTCAAATATTGCTAAAGATTTAAACCATAAAATATCTAAAAAGATAGTTCAAGTGGCGGTCGAGAACCGCGCTGGAATAAAGCTTGAAAACTTAACTGGAATAAGAAACAATAAAAAACAAACCAAATCCTTTCGTTATACTCTTAACTCTTGGTCATTTTATCAGCTCAAACAGTTTGTAGAATACAAGGCCAAAAAGCAGGGTATACCAGTCGTCTACATTGCACCCGCTTACACAAGTCAGACTTGTTCTAGGTGTGGGTCTTTAGGTGACAGGAAAGGGAAAAGTTTTAAATGCCCCGTATGTGGGCATACTACCCACGCGGATATAAATGCGGCATTTAATATTGCTAGTTGGGTAGTTGATGGGAGGGCCGAAAAGGGGCTATCTGGAAGTTCCCCGATGTTCGATGTTCCAATCGAACCCTACACCCATCGATCGACGCAAGAAATAGATTGCGTCGAAGGCTGTACTGATCAGCCTCAAGTGGCCCCGTCGTTGCAGGTACGATGACCACAAAACCTCCACGACTAAAATTGTGGGAGTAGCCAGCGAATCTTAAAAGAAGATGGGGAAAATAATGGCAAATACACCAACAGTCAGTTCCGGCGATCTCTTTGAAGAGGACAAGATCCAGACCCTGACCGGGGAAAAACCGTGGATGAAGGACCGCATATTTAAATGTGCAGAAACCGTTGAGGAGGTTCGATCCTTTGTCGACAATGCTATCAACCCTAGTAGTAATCCCTCGGGGAAATGCGTTTTGGATCTTGAGACCACGGGATTAAATACCAGGACTAAGAAACAGATAGGCCCTGACGGTAAAGTCTATAATGTACCTATATTAGCGATTGTAGGCTTTTGTGTTTGTTATGATCCTAAATTTGGTATGTATATCCCGATAAAGCATTGGGATGATCCCCAGAGTCCTGAAGGATATAATCTTCCTCAAAAAGAAGTCTTTGAAGAAATCCGGCGCCTATGTGAATTTTGTGTCACAATATACCATAATGCAAAATTTGATCTTCAATTCTTAAAAAATTACGGAATTGTGGTTAACGATTTTAAAAAGTTTGAAGATACGTTTTTAAAAGCCCATCTCTACGATCCTGCCCAAAAAGATAATAAGCTTAAGCATCTTTCCGATCGGTTGCTGAGTCAGCCAATGATCGAATTCAGTGACATTACAGGGAAAGAAAAAAGATTTGACCTTCTTGACCCTAGGAAAATTGGATATGTTTATGGGTCCTGTGATGGGATCTGCACTCTGGATCTGAATACCTTTTTGGATAATCAGGATGTCGTTCAGGAACAACGATTTATTTATGACGTCGAGAGGAAAGTAACTCTTGTCGTGATGGAAATGGAGTCCACGCTTGTAAAACTTGATGTTCCGTATTTGAAGGAATTAAAGGCCAGGACCGAGACCAGAATTAATGAGATCGAAAAACAAATTCATGATATGGCCGGCAGACCTATAAACATAGCAAGCCCAAAGCAGTTGGGGGATTTCCTTTTTGATGAAAAACATTTTACCTACCCTGAAAAGTCCAAGACCGCTTCCGGAAAACAATACAGTACTGCGGATGCTACCCTCGAAAAAATAGCGGAACTATATCCCATTGTAAAAAGGATTATGGAATACCGAGGTCTGGAAAAGATACTCGGAACCTATATCAATAAACTGCTTTCCAATTATGATGAGGATGGGTGCGTAAAACTAAGTTTTAATCAATCTGGAACGGATACGGGACGTTTCTCATCCCCGGGAGGTCAGGGAATCGATGAGGACGGTTATTCTGGGACCAATGTTCAGAGCATACCAAAAAAGCCCGATGAGGACAATCCATGGATGGATATGCGCCAGGCTTTTATTTCCCGGCCGGGCATGACTATGGTGGCATCCGATTACGAGAATGAGGAAATGAGAATAGCCACGAATTATTCTCTTGAGACTAAATGGATAGATGCAGTAAAAAATAATGTGGATTTTCATACCGCGACTGGAGCGATTATTGCAGGAGGA
>CAJBRS010000106.1 GCA_903958115.1 uncultured bacterium
ACCATCCCAGGAGTCTGTGTCCCAATCAAGAGCAAGTATTGGAGGTGTTAAATCAAGAGATAGTGAAAATTTAGATGACAATTTTTAGTAAAAAATATGAACAAAAAAGAAAAATCTACACAAATAAAATTAGACAGTGAGGACTTAAAAATTGAAAAGGGTACCCTAGGACCTGCGGAAGGCTTTCTATACCCAAGAGAAGTCCTTGATGCATTAGAATTAGTTTTTAAAAACAAAAGATTTGACAGACCTCGAGGAAAAAAATCCCCTACTTTTTCTATTGATGAAATACGAGCAATAATAGGCTTTATATTATTTAAACCAAAACATATTGTTCTAAAAGTTTACGAGAGAATACCTCGCGAAAAAGAGCCTACTATCAAGAGAAGATTGTTCTTAGACTATTTCTTCGGAGATGCTAGATATAATGGCGCAAAAGCTGCAAGAATGGCCGGATATAGTCCGAGGTCCGCTAAACAGATAGCTTATAAGATTAAACAAAGTTGAGCTTAAAATGTTTACTTTTATTTACTTTAAGGCGTATAATAGACATGTTCATCCAATCAAATATGGTCGTTTGCCGAAGGTTTTTTTCTTGCAAAAATGGAGCCCGAGAGGGGCAGTCTGCCTGCTATTTTTGCAATCCTTTGGATTACGACAATGGTTGGATGAACCAGACTGTCCCTTTCGGGTTTTTATTTTATAAATACTATGAAAAACAATGAATTAAAATATTTTGCATATTGCAGAAAGTCTAGCGAAGATTCTCAACGCCAAGTTGCCTCTATTGGCGATCAGATGAGCGCTCTAAAGACGTTAGCTGAACACGAGGGAATTACCTTAGTGAAGTCCTTTACCGAGGAGCGAAGTGCTAAGGACCCCGGTAGACCAGTATTCAATGAGATGTTAAACCTAATTGAAAAAGGTGAAGCTGATGGAATTGTCTGTTGGGCAATTAATCGTCTCTACCGAAATCCAGTAGATGAGGGAAGGCTGAGATGGATGTTACAGAAAAGCATTATACGTATCATAAAAACACCATCCAGAGAGTTCTACCCTGATGATGCTGGATTACTCATGGGAGTCGAAGGAGGACAAGCTACGGATTACGTTATACGACTCTCTAAAGATGTTAAGCGTGGTTTAAACAGTAAGGTGATGAAAGGTTGGCGTCCATCCCCTGCCCCTACAGGCTATATAAATATTGGAGAAGTTGGAGATAAAACTATCACTGCTGATCCTGAACGTTTTGAAATAGTTCGTAAAATATGGGACCTCTATCTAAGCGGGACCTATTCTGTTTCTAAGATTAGAGACATCGCGACTAAAAAATGGGGTCTTCGAACCTTTCCTCGGCGTAAACAAGGCGGTCAACCCCTCACAATGAGCCATATGTACGCTATGCTTACCGATCCCTTTTACTACGGCTATTTCTTGTGGAATGACCCTGAAACAGGAGAAAGGAAGCTTTTTAAGGGTAACCACCCTGCAATGATCACAGAGAAAGAATACAACCGTGCTCAGGTTCTTTTAGGTAAGAAAGGCAAACCCAGACCACAAACAAGAGAATTTGCTTTTACTGGTCTTATGCGATGTGGCGAGTGCAACTCTATGATCACTGCCGAAATGAAGAATCAGATCATTTGTAGCGCTTGTAAAAATAAATTTTCTTATGAAAATAAGACAGCCTGTCCAAAGTGCCAGACAGAAATATCTGAAATGGTAAATCCCAAAATTCTTAATTACACCTATTATCATTGCACAAAGAAAAAGAATAGGAATTGCTCCCAAGTTTCAATCCGTGTAGAGGACCTAGAAAAACAATTTTCGGCCAAGTTAATGGAGCTCAGAATTGACCCGGATTATCTCCAGGTTGCCTTAGACTATCTAGCCGACAAACAAAAAGATTCAGGAAAGGAAGAGGGGCAAATTAGATTATCTCTCCAAGCCGGCTATGATAATTGTGTAACCAGATTAAAAAATCTTAATCGTGAGTACACTTCACCCCAAAACCTTGATTATGGCCTATATACCCCCGAAGAATTCAAAGCTCAGAAAGCTATCATTATTCAGGAAAGAGACCTTCTTCTAAAACAATTAAATGAGGTCTCTGCAAATTTTGACGACTCTTTAAAAGAGACCGAGAGAATATTTAATTTCTGTGCTTTTGCTCACTATCACTTCAACACAGACAATCTGCAAAAAAAGCGAGATATATTTTCCACCATTGGCTCGAACCTAACTTTAAAAGATAAAAAACTCAACATTGAGCTACTACATCCATATTTACTCATCCAGAATGAATTAATTGACCAGAGAAAGCTGTATGAAGGGTTAGAACCTGAAAAAGAGGGCTATGAAGAAAGACGAAAAGCTATTTTTGTCGCTTCAATTCCTAGTTGGCTCCGCGACCAGGGCTCGAACCTGGGACATTCTCCTTAACAGGGAGACGCTCTACCAGCTGAGCTATCGCGGAATATGGTAGACAGGCAGAATCATAACAAAGATGATCAAAAATGCCAAGTCTTCAAAACAAGTAATAA
>CAJBRS010000107.1 GCA_903958115.1 uncultured bacterium
AGCAGAACCGGTCCTTCTTGTACCTGTCCATCTGAAGACAGAGTACATATTGGCATCACTTGTCGCGCTCCACGATAGAGAAACTCTTGCGGGACAAGCCCCTGTTACTGTAGCTGTCATATTACTTGGAATAATTAGCTTGCCTGTCTGTGCAACGGTAGTATCCTGAGAAGTTGTAACTGTAACAGTCTGAGAAGCAAATGGAACAGAGACTGTAAAGAAGTTGTTGCTTGCATCTGAAGCAGATTCACCCCCTGATCCTGGATTGTCTACTACTTCCACTTTGTATCTCCCTGCCCCAACACTACCTGCTGGAATTGAGAAACTATTCGATCCAGAGACACCTTTGATGAGTGACGAATCAAATACATTTGCACTTCCGTCTTGCAACATACGAACCACCAAAGATGGATTTGTATTTGCATAATTCATAGTCCATGTAACATTAATCGCTCTGTCTGTCGTAAGTGCTTCCCCACCATTTGGTGAAGTGACTGCAATTGCAGGGACAATTGCCGGTGTAACTATTTGAGCTGGTGGTGTGACCGTTCCAGATGCTGGTGGAGTGACTGTTGAGGTACAAACCGTCGGTATAGCTATCGCCCCATCTTGTGTCGCCGTAACATTCCATGCGGATTGAACACCCGCAGTATTCTTTGCATACATTGCATATTCATATTTTGTTCCTGCTACTGCTGTGGTATCAGTGAAAGTTGTTTGTGTTGCTGGAACGCTTGCTACATTTGTAACTACTGTTGCCCCTGTATTTCTTGTACCTGTCCATCTGAATATAGAATACGTGGAGGCATTAGCTGAACCTGTCCATGAGAGGACTACGTTTTTCTAGTTCTGCATAGCTTTGCACCACATATGGTTCTGTCACCATTGTATATATGGAAACACAAGCGAATGTTGGACTTATAGGCAATATGGCTATTATTCCAACTGTAAAGATTAAATACGTCCTATATGCTCGTAAATCAACCGAGTCAGAAGAACGGCAAGTTCTTTCGATTGATTCTCAGGTTAAAGAAATGTTGCAATTGGCTGAGAAAGAAAATATCGAAATAGTTGATATTAGACGTGAAGCCCACTCTGCTAAAGATTCAGGTCAAAGGCCTGTTTTCAAAGAGATACTTGAAGACATACGAAGACAGAGATTCAACGGAATTCTGACTTGGGCACCAGATAGACTTTCAAGAAACGCAGGAGACCTCGGTTCCCTAGTAGACCTAATGGATCAAAAACTTCTTCTTGAAATCAGAACTTATGGACAGCATTTCAAAAATTCACCGAATGAGAAATTTTTGTTGATGATTTTATGTTCGCAAGCGAAGCTTGAGAATGATAATAAAAGTATAAATGTAAAAAGAGGTTTGAGGACCAGAGTTGAGATGGGATTGTGGCCTGGACCTGCTCCGACTGGTTATTTTAAGGAAAAAAGAATGGATAGAAAGTGCGAAACGATTATTGACCCCACTCGAGCACCCGTAATCAAAAAGATGTTTGAAAAGGTTGCCTATGAGCATTGGAGTGGCAAAAAGGTTTACAACTGGTTAAAGTTTGAGCTTAACTTTCGTACTGAAGCAGGAAAAAAACATTTAAGTCTAGGTAACATATTTAGAAATCTAAGTCTACCGTTTTATTATGGCACTTTTGAATATCCCAAAGGTAGCGGTAATTGGTATCAGGGCAAACATGAACCAATTATCACAAAAGAATTATTTGATTTGGTTCAACAACAAATTAAAAGCAATATAATGAGAGTAGAAGACAAAGAATTCGCTTTCACTAAACTTATGACATGTGAATTATGCGGTTCAGGTGTAAGTGCTTGTGAGAAATTCAAGAAACACAAAAACGGTAATGTTCATAGGTATGTGTATTACAAATGTACTAAAGGTAAAAACTTTAATTGCAAAGGCGGCTATATAGAAGAAAAAGATTTGATTAAACAATTCGAAACACTACTGGATCAAATAGACATTGATGAAATCGGAATTAAAGAAAAAATCAAAGTGGAAGTAGAAAGATTTAAAAAGTTTCAAAGAGTA